>CAVKMC010000016.1:0-15425 GCA_963657285.1 Agathobacter sp. | reverse complement strand
GTAATACTCCGCCAGCGATTTGCGGAAATGGATGCCAAAAGCCGGATGGCCCTCCTTATCAAAGGAGCGCACCACCTCGCCGGCAAGGCCCTTCACCTTCATCTCGTAGCCCTCCGGCATATCGCCCGGGCGAATCTTGAAATAAAGCTTCACATCCTTCGGCGTCTCTTCCCACTTCTCGGCGATGTCGTCCACCAAAAGCATGCCGGTGGAGGAAATATCCACACAGGTGCCTTTGATTTCCCGTGTGATACCGCCCTCCTTCCAGGTGGCGCGCACGGAAATTTGTACCTTAAATCGGCGGCCCGCTTCGGCGCTGGCCACATATTTCTCAAAATCCTGCTCTCGCCGGACTTTATCCCATTGATTGGCCTGGCGACGATCCATATTCGTCCGCTGACCCGTGACATCAGGCACATGAGGAAGCAGTCTCCTGTCCTCCTTCAGCTCCTGCAGTCTATCTTCTTTCTCCATGAATTCTCCTATGCTCGAGGGATAAGGGCGCGCGTTTTCCTGCTTCGCCATAGCTAGGAGCTTTCAGCTAGGAGCTTGGAGCTCTTATGGCGTCAGTAAGCATACTTAGCAATAACGCTCCGCATACTGTCTCATATCATAATTTAATACCAAGAATCACTGAGCGAACCCCAAACCCCAGTCTGTAATCTATGGCAAAGCATGAGCGCGAATCTTTATGCCGCATAGCATGCCTACTGCCGCTATCAAAGCTCCAAGCTCCAGGCTAAAAGCTCCTAGCTATGACGAAACAGCCAAACATCCTCCCTAAACCTCTATCCCCAAACCGCTACTCCCGCGGCAATTCCTTCACATCATAGCCCGCCTCTTTGATGGCATCCAGGAGCCAGAGCACCTGCTCGGCCAGAGAGGTTGTCTTGGGCTCTTTTGTATAGTCTTCGTCCTTGATGGTTGGCTTTTTATCGATGGCCGGCTTTTCATCGTAAGCGCCAGCTTCGCGCACCTTGATTTCCAAGGAGCGATTTACTTCAAAGGCGATGAAGCTACCCGGCTTGATTTTCTTTAAGATTTCCTTGGCGTCTTCCGCACTCTTGATCTGGCCTCGCCTTATGGTGAGGCTACTCTCGACGGCATAGGAAATACCGGCAGCGCCAAGCTCCTTCAAAAGCTGATCGGTGTACTTTGTATTCGGCGCTTTGAAATAGACGGGTGTGCTACCTTCCATGAGCTTGATGGCCTTTTGCGTCCGGCAAATGGAGGAGAGCGCCGCCTCGGGCTCCATGGTTTCAAACTGCGGACGGCCGAGCCAGGTGTAGTTCCCCATCACCTGCCCCCGCTTTTGCAGCACCTTCATGCCTTCCTCTTCGTCTAGCGCATTCTGCCCTTCCGCGAAGAAGACAGCGGTCCAGCGCTCCTCCTCCAGCTTGTCCGTGATCTTCTCAATAGACGGACGGTCCGGGAGTCCGCTGAAATAAAGATACATATCCTTCCCGCCGCCGACGGGCTTTAAAATTTTCGCTTTGGGACAAGAATCCTTCTTGTAGAGTGCCAAAGCATCCTTTGTTTCCTTGTCTGCCTCAAAGGACGACGATAGGTCCGTCACGTACTGCTCGCTCTGGGCCGATGAGGCCAGGTAGCGATGGAGGCCGTAGCCACCACCGGCAATCACCGCCGCCGCCAGGAGACAAATGCTATAGGTCTTGATGCCCATGATTTCCTCACAAATTCCAGTACGCCATGCCCCGAGCTTTGATTTCCTTGGGGTCATAGAGACTCTTCACGTCGAAAAGAATGGGCGTCATGCCTCCCTCTTTCTTAAAGAGAGAGGCAATTTTTTCATACGAAAGGGTGCGGAAGGCATCGTGAGCCACCAGGACCGCCACCACGTCCGCGTCCTTCACCTCCGACAGGTCTGCCAGCGGCACATGGTAGAGCCGCTCGAAGTCCGCCTTGTCCGCCGCCGGATCCACTGCCACCGGGTCAAATCCCATTTCCCTAAGTCCTTCAAAAATATCTACCGCCCGGGAATTTCTCACATCCGGACAATTTTCCTTGAAGGTCATACCCAAAAGGTAAATCTTCGCATTTCGCGTATCCACATGATGGCGGATCATTTCTCGCACCATCTGCTTCACCACGTAGTCGGACATGCCATTATTGATGCGGCGGCCGGCACCAATGATGAGAGAGTGGTAACCCAGCTTCTCGGCCTGATACACAAAATAGTAAGGATCCACGCCGATGCAGTGACCGCCCACGAGGCCCGGCGTGAAGCGGAGGGCATTCCACTTCGTATTCATGGCCTGCAGCACTTCATTGGTATCGATATCCATCAAGTGGAAAACCATGGCCAGCTCATTCATGAAAGCGATATTGATATCTCGCTGGGAATTTTCCACCAGCTTCGCCGCTTCCGCCACAGGGATAGAGGACACCGGATACACACCGGCTTCGATGATGGTGCTGTAGACCGACGCCACCAGATCCTTCGTCTCCTCGTCCATACCGGAAACAATTTTTACTATATTTGGTAAGGTGTGTACCTTGTCGCCGGGATTGATACGCTCCGGAGAGTAGCCGATCTTGAAATCTGTCCCTAAGGTCATCCCCGACTCTTCTTCTAAGATGGGGCCGCAAATATTTTCCGTCACCCCGGGATATACCGTGGACTCGTACACCACCACGGCGCCCCTCTTTATATATTTCCCTACGATATGGGACGCAGACTCCACCGGCGCCAGATCCGGCGTCTTGTCCTGATTCACCGGCGTCGGTACGGCGACAACAATGAAGTCCCCTTCGCCAATGCGGCAAGGGTCATTTGTAAATTCTACAGTTGTCTCTTTGATAGCCTCATTGCCCAATTCGTTGGTCGGGTCGATACCCTGCTCATATAAAGCAATCTTTTCCTTCGACAGGTCGTAGCCGATGACACGGAAATGCCTCGAAAACGCATGGGCCAGCGGCAGTCCCACATAGCCCAAGCCCACGACAACGATCGTTTCTACCTTATCTACCATGATTCCACTCTCCACCTCTATCTTACCCACTTCTTTTGGAAGGGGGAGGGCCCGTAGGGCGGGGGTTGGCCTACCTATCATTAAGCCAACCTCCACCGCTTTCGCGGTCCCCCTCCTTCCAAAGGAAGGAGGTTTGGTTTTGTATCTTAGCTCTGATAATTCGAGAAATAGTAGCTCAGCGCCAGCCAGAGGGTGTGGTTACGGCCGCCATCCTCCAGGTCCTTTAGGTTGTAGTAAGACGCCTGCATGACCCAATCCGGCGCCACGGTGTACTGCATCCCAAGTCCTATGCCCTCGAAGCCATTCATATAGTCCGCCATGCCCTCCATGGTGTGAGATACATAGGTGGTATATGGCTGGTGATAGTATTTCAGGAAATAATATTTGTTTCCCTTCTCCCAAGACTTCTCTTCGCCGCGAGTAAGGGATAGTACGTAGCCCTTCTCGCTTCTCGATCTATCCTCGCCCACCAGGCCCATGACGCCAAGGTCGTAAGCGCCCCATGGACGATGGAGCTTCAGCATGTAAATATTTCTAGCGCCCACCCACTTCAGATCGAAATGGTACATCCCGGCGCCTAAGGTGTAGATGCCATGCTCCGTCTCTGCTTCGGCAGCTGCCGAGAAGCCGGCGTCACGAATGGTGCCGGCCTGCAGGAGATACTTAAATGGCTCTTCTCCTGTCACGCGGATGCCGCTGAATTTGCTGTCGTACACATTGCCCTCTGCCAGGAAGGAGCCGAAGGCACCGGCATCCACATGGCTCTTCCCCACTGGGCCGGAGAGGTAGTAGCGATCGATGTCCATCCAGTTGTCCCGGCCGGGGCCCGAGAGAATTTTTTCATTTTCCAGCATGGAAATGAAATGCCAATCCTCGTTGATGCGGTAATCCCCATAGATACGCAGGCGGGCTCTGGCGCGGTCGCCCATGCCTTTGTAGCCATGATGAGCGCCGTAGTCTAGGCGCGCCTCCCCATCGATGCGGAAGGTCTCTGTAGGCACCGTCGGTGGCTTCGTTGAAGAAGCAGCTTGCGCCAGAGAGGACTCTTCATCGAAATAGCCAAGCCCCGATAGCTCGCTGGCATACTCAGCACGGCGAGCCGCCAGGCGTCCCCAGTCGTCGGACGACAAGGACGACATGACATCCTTCAGCTTACGCCGCATATCCTCGCGGTCCGCCTCGCTGGCAGGCACCAGGAAAGGCGTGCTGGGCACCACCACTCCGCTGCTCACTGGCGCCGTCTGTGCGTATTCATTTTCCTGAGGGGAAATCGACGCGGGCTGCATGGAGACCGGCGCTGCATAGGTAGTCGCTTGGTAAGTAGGCGCAGCTGCAGCACCGATGCCGCCATTAACGAAGAGAAAACCATTACCGCTATTCATGCAGCGGCTGATTTCCTTGGCATATAATTTTTCATAAGCGCGAATCGATTCCTCGTAGGTGGCCTTCGCATTCTCCAAGCGTTTCCCCATGATGGCCACCTGGATCTCATCATCCATAGCAAGAAGCTCTGTCTTGGCATACTTCACCGCCAACGCTTCGCCATCCGCCTTGCCTCCTGCCAGCGTCATGGCATGGCTATAGGCTTCCTCGTAAAAAGCGAGGGACGCGTTGTCGGCACTCTTCTGGTACGGCGCCAGCTGGTCCGGATCATGCTCGCCCTGATAGAAGAGCAGCACCTTCTCTCGCGCCCGGTACGCTGCATCGTAAGCCTTCGCATAAGCCGCGCCTTCCGGCGGCTTGGGCATGGTGCCCCCGATTTGGGCAAGCTCCTCGCGCTGCTTCGCCAGCTCCCCTTTCCAAGCCGGCAGCATCTTGCGCCGCACGCCGTAGCGCATTTTCAGATCCTCATAGCTTCCCGCCGCAGACGACAAAGCTACGCGGGCCTTATTGATGGGAATATTCTCTATCACCCGAGCCTGCGCGTCCTGCACCGCCAATTCGCCGATATCCTTCTTCATTTTTTCACTGAGGCCCCCGCTGGCCAGGAGCAGCTCTCTCCCCAATGCTCTTGCATCCTCTGCCCGCTGGCCTGTGGCGACCTCCCGGCTTCGCATTTCCTCTTCCACCTGCTGCCGGATATTTTTCTTGTGTTGCTCCATCGGATTGATATCCTTGGCCTCGCTGTGCACGCTGCCAAGCACCGCACAAAGCGCAAGCCCTAGAGCCACTCCCGTTTTATTCATCAGGAAATCTCCTAAGAAAGCACCAATTCAACCAGTATCTGAAATCATCCTTCGATTTTATCAGCGCTTCCATAACCTACCACGCTCTTACATATATAAGATGACTCTTTAAGAGTCACGTCCGCTTCCATTTTACTTATATTTCTCGTGCCTGTAAAGTTTACAACCACCTGCATTCCCCCCACAGCCCTGCAAGTCCGAACACATTTTATATTTCATTTATTTTTCCAGCTCCCACAGGAGGGGGATGCGCGTACTCGTTTCTTTATGAAATCATGCGATTGCTTCCCAATCAGCTTATTTCTTGCCATTCTCTTTTTATCGAAATATATAGATGTTTTCGGCCATCAAAGGCCATTTCCTCTGATTACCCATTTTTAGATACCGTTTTTTCATTTATTTTTGATGATTTTTGTAAAGACGCATTTATAAATTCTTACACGTTTCATAACGTTGTCATACATGCGTATAAATTATATTTTTTTCGTGCAAATCTCTTGATTTTTACAAGATTCTAATTTATTCTAGAGGGGAAGATTTAAACAAAAGATTACGTATAGCAGTAGACAGAAAGGAAATATGGCGATCCATTGACCGATTTGATGCTGCTATTTTCAGTGGTGAATCGAGGCCATCCTATGGACATCACAAAGCTGGAGCTTCTGGAAAAGATCATTGATGAAATGCCCTACGGCGTGTACTGTGTGGACACCGAGCGTAGCATTTTCTTTTGGAGCAAAGCCGCCGAGCGTATCAGTGGCTACACCGCCGAAGAAATGCTGGGCAAGCACTGCTTCGAAGGCGGCCTCGACCACATCGACGAAGAAGGCACCCACCTGTGCCAGACCATGTGTCCCCTGGTGGCTACCATCTTTGACGGACAATCCCGCGAAAAGGTGGTTTGGCTGAAAAATAGAGAAGGCAAACGCGTCTCCGTCCTGGTACACACCGAGCCCCTCTATCAGAACGGCGTCACCATTGGAGCCATCGAGTATTTCCATAAAGTATGAAGGTAGTCGGTGGTCGGTAGTCGGTGGTCGGTGGTCGGGACGCTCTTGACATTGGAGGCAGTAAGCATGCTACCACCATCGTCATTTAATAGTTGATAGCATGCCTACTGGCTCAATCGTCAAATGCGCCCCGACTACCGACTACCGACTACCGACCACCGACTACTTAACAGATAACATTGATCCGCGAACACCCAGGAGGTGAATCCCCAATGAATAAAGACGTGACACAGGACCTTTTAAATCAAGCGCACTTAGACGGCGTACTGAATTGCATGCCCGGCGGCGTCTTTATTTACAAGGACAATGAGATGCACGAGCTGCTCTACGCCAATGACCGCTTCCTTTCCATGATCGGCTACAAAGACTTGGATAGTCTTTGGGAGGAGAAGGGGCGAAGTTTCGACGCTTTGGTGGTCCCCGCCGACCGGGAGCGGCTCTTCCGCGAAATCGAAGTGCAGACCCAGAGCGGTCCGGTGTGCTTTGTAGACTTCAAGGCCATCACCGGTAGAAATGAAACTCGCTACATGGAAATCTTCAGCCGCCTGGTGAAGCACCCGGACTTGGGACCGGTGTACTATGTCTTCGCCGTGGACTCGGAAGCGAAATTCCTCACCTACTCCACCGATCGGCTCACCGGACTTCCGGGGCAGCGCCGTTTCCTGGAGTACGCGCTGAAATGGTTCAAGCTGAATGGCTTAAACCCCAGCGCGCCGCCGATTGCGATTTTGTATTTCAACCTGTGTCATTTCAAATCCTATAACATCCGCTTCGGCCTAGAGGCCGGCGACGAGCTCCTACAGCGCATCGCTGAGCTCTTGAAGAATGCATTCCCCAATGATTTCATTTCCCGCTTCTCCGATGACCACTTCGTGGTGCTCACCTATGACGTGGATCTGCAAAATCGAGTCATCGACGTGCACAAGCAGCTTCTCTCGGTGAAGATGAAGACGCCATTGGAAATGAAAATCGGCCTCTATCATGTGGATCATAAGGAAACCGATCCCAGCCGCGCCTGCGACTTGGCGAAGGTGGCCTGCGACAGCATCAAGAACCGCTTAGACATTTACAGCTGCCGCTACACCCCCACCGTGCAGCGCTCGGTGGTCATCGGCGACTATGTGATCGACCACCTGGACGAAGCCTGCGAAAAAGGATATATCAAAGTCTATTTCCAGCCGGTGATCCGTTCCATTTCCAGGACCCTCTGCAGCTTGGAAGCCCTAGCGCGATGGGTGGACCCGGTCTACGGATTCCTGAACCCCAGCGAATTCATCCCGCCACTGGAAAATAGCCGCCAGCTCTACAAGCTGGACCTTCATATCTTAGAACTCATCTGCCAAAGACAGCGCCAGCTCCTAGACGATGGCCTACCCACCGTGCCGATTTCCTTCAACCTGTCCCGCATGGACTTCTTGACCTGCGACATCTATGATGAAATCGAACGCATCGCCGACGAGTACCGCATCCCCCACTCGCTCCTCTGCATAGAAATCACAGAGAGCATGTTCGTACAGGACGCCGGAGAGATCCGCGTGATCCTCGATCGCTTCCGCGCCTCCGGCTACCAGGTATGGATGGACGACTTCGGCAGCGGCTACTCGTCCCTCAATGCCCTCAAGGATTACCACTTCGACGAGCTCAAAATCGATATGGCTTTCCTCTCCAATTTCACCCAGCGCTCCCGGGACATCATCGAGTCCACCGTGCAGATGTCGAAGAATATCGCCATCCGTACCTTAGCCGAAGGGGTGGAGACAGAGGAGCAATATGAATTCCTGAAATCCATCGGCTGCGAAAAAATCCAAGGCTACTACTTCGGCCGCCCGCTTCCCTTCGAGGAAATGAGCGCCCACATCAAGGAGCAGGGCATCCAGGTGGAGAATGAGGAAATGGCCGCCTACTATGCGAAGGCCGGCGAGAAGAATTTCATCACCACCAAGTCCTGCGCCTTGGCGGAATGTGATAGAAATCAGAAAATCCACTTTCTCTTCGCCAGCGAAGCCTACAAAAAAGTCCTCGCCTCTGTGGGCGCCCATACGCTGCAAGAGAGCGAGCAGCGGATGAACGTACCGGGCAGCGAGGTCATGCAGCGCATCGACCGTCTGGTAAAGAAGGTCCTCGCCTCGGACAAAGCCTACGCCATGACCTACACGCTGAATGACCAATACCTGTGGCTCAAGGTGAAGTGCATCGCTCATTATGAAGGCCGAAGTCTTTTGGAAGCCCAGCTCCTCAATATCACCAATAGCGCCGCCCATATGGAGCAGCTCAAGGTGGACGGCCTCGCCCAGGATATCTATCGGCTATACAATTCGGTGATCATCCTTGACTTAGAGCGAGGCACCTGCGAGCCCTTTGTCACCTGGAAAAGCTACCGCCAGTTCCAGGTCAACCGGTCCTACTGCTTCCGCAAAACCGCAGCTTGCATGACGAAGCTCCACATCTACAAAGACGACCAGGAACGACTGAAGAAATTCATAAATCCCGAGACCCTCCGCTTCCGCTTGGCCAGAAGTCCCTCGGGAAATCTCACAGACTTCTTCCGCACCCTGACCCCCAATGGCTTCGTATGGTGCCAGCACATGCTCCTCTCCGTCCCCGGCACCGACCACGCGATAGTACTTCACACCGTGAAGGCTGCCATCCCGGACAATAACATCATGGAATCCAGTCTCCTGAAGCTTTATGCCCAGACGAAAAATAGTAATCAGTAATCGGTAGTCGGTAGTCGGTAGTCGGGGCACGCTTACCGCAATGTGACCTCCTTCCTCTGGAAGGAGGGGGACCGCGATAGCGGTGGAGGTTGGCTTGAGGTAGCCGGTAGTCGGTTACCGGTTATCGGTTATCGGTTACCGGTTATCGGTTATCGGTTATCGGTTACCCGTAGCCACTCGTATAAAAAAATAAAGCCTCGCGGCTCCCGTCAGAAATGACAGGAGCCGCGAGGCTTTTTTATTTCCTCTATGCCATCGGTGCCTCACCGTTTATAATACAAGAAAGACCTACAGGAGGATACCATGAATTTTCAAAACATCAATTATTTTCTTGCCACCGCATCGGAGCGAAGCTTCACCCGAGCAGCGGAGAAGCTACACATCACCCAGCAGACCTTGAGCGGACAGATCGCCGCCTTGGAGCGAGAGCTGGGCTTCCGTCTCTTTGTACGCCATGTGCCCTTGGAGCTCACAGAGGAAGGGAAGGCCTTCGAGCGCTACGCCATTTCCTTTCACCGCAACTACCGCGCCATGGTGAATGAATTCGCTGACCGAGCTCGCGAAAAGCGGGGGACTCTCCGCATCGGCATCGCCATGACCCGCGGCCGCATCCTGCTGCCGGAAATCATCGACCGATTTGAAGAAGCCTATCCCTTGGTCAATCTGGAAATCTTAGAGGACACCAACGAGGCTTTGAAAAACTCCTTGCTCGCCGGAGACACCGACCTTATGATCGGCGACCTCTCGGAGCATATCCCCGGCGTGCAGACGAAGGTCTTCTATGAAGAGGAAGTGGTGCTCCTCCTCCCCCGGCTGCTCCTCCAAAAGCTCTACGGCGGGGATTATAAAAACCATCTGGCAAAGGTTTTCGCCGAAGAAGACCTGCATCCTTTGGCAGACTGCCCCTTCCTCTTGGGCTACACCAATGACATCATGGGCCGCATCGCAGAGAACCTCCTCCGCCGCTCGGACCTGATCCCCTTGGTGAAGTGCCGCTCTCACAATATAGAAATGCTCCTGGATTGCTGCGTCCAAGGCCAAGGCGCCTGCTTCTCCCCCGACGCCCTCCACCAAGCCACCCTCTCAGCCGCCGATCTTCAGGAAATGGAAATCCTCCACTTCTCCTCCGGTACCAAATACCCCATCCGCTTCGGCTGGAAGGAAGAGAACGCCCAGTGGAAGCTACTGCAGCAGTTTGTGACCGTGGCAGCGGGAACGAAATCGATTTTGTAGTCGGTGGTCGGTAGTCGGTAGTCGGTTATCGGTTGCTGGTTATCGGTCACCGGTTACCGATTACCGACCACTAAGTCCCCAAGAAAAAAATCCCCCGCACCTCTTTCGAGGCTCGGGGGATTTGTATTTCCAATCAGTACAGCTTTGCGCCGGCGGGGATATGGCGGTCTACCATGAGGAGGTGGAGCTTTTCTTCGCCCTCTTCATTGTGGATAGCCGAGAGGAGCATGCCGCAGGATTCGATGCCCATCATCTTTCTTGGCGGCAGGTTCACGATGGCGATCAGGGTCTTGCCTACCAGTTCTTCCGGTTCATAGAAAGCATGGATACCGGAGAGGATGGTGCGGTCGGTACCTGTGCCGTCGTCCAGTGTGAACTGCAGGAGCTTTTTGCTCTTCGGTACAGCCACGCATTCCTTGACCTTCACAGCACGGAAGTCGGATTTGCTGAAGGTGTCGAAGTCTACGAAGTCCTGGAAGAGCGGTTCGATTTCTACTTTGGAGAAGTCGATGGCTTCTTCTGCTTCAGCGATGTCAGCGGCTGCTTCTTCTGCTGCTTTGGCTACCTTCTTTTCCAGCGCAGTTTCCGGTTTCATAGCCGGGAAGAGGAGGATGTCTCTGATGCTGGAGGAATTGGTCATGAGCATGAAGAGACGGTCAAGGCCGATGCCAAGGCCGCCGGTTGGTGGCATGCCGTATTCCAGAGCGGTGAGGAAATCCTCATCGATCGGATGCGCTTCGTCGTCGCCGTGCTTTCTTTCTTCTACCTGCATTTCGAAACGCTGACGCTGGTCGATAGGGTCATTCAATTCGGAGAACCCATTGGCCAGTTCGCGGCCGTAGATGTAGGATTCGAAGCGGATGGTGTAGCGGTCATCGGTGGGGTCCAGCTTGGAGAGCGGGGACACTTCGATGGGGTGGCGGGTGATGTGTACCGGCTGGATCAGGTGCTCTTCAGCGTACGCGTCGAAGCATTCTGCCAGGATTTTGCCGAAGCCGTCGAATTCGGTGTATTCCACATGAAGACGGTCAGCGATAGCGCGAGCATCCTCGATGGTTTCACAAGCGTCGAAGTCCTCATGGTTTGGTGTGTATTTCTTTACGGCTTCTGCCATGGTGAGTCTCGGCCAAGGAACCTTCACGTCGATTTCTGTATCTTCGTAAACGAACTTGGTGGTGCCGTAAGCAGCGAGAGCGCAGGCTTCCACGATCTGTTCGGTCTGGTTGATCACGTCTTCGATATCGCCGTAAGCCTGGTAGGTTTCGATGGCGGTGAATTCCGGATTGTGACGGGTATCCATGCCTTCGTTTCTGAAGTTTCTGGTGATTTCGAAAATTCGTTCATAGCCGCCTACCAAAAGTCTCTTCAGGTAGAGCTCCGGAGCGATACGCATGTACATGGTCATGTCCAGCGCATTGAAATGGGTAGTGAAGGGCTTCGCATTGGCGCCGCCGTAGAGTGGCTGCAGCACCGGGGTTTCCACTTCCAGGAAGCCGTGGTCGGTATACCACTGGCGGATAGCGCGCATCATAGCTGCTCTCTTGACGAAGGTGTCTCTCACTTCCGGATTGACCATGAGGTCCAGGTATCTCTGGCGATAACGCTGTTCCTTGTCGGTGAGGCCGTGCCATTTTTCCGGCAGCGGACGCAGGGACTTGGAAAGCATGGTGAAATGAACCACGCGGACCGTGAGCTCGCCAGTGTGGGTCTTGAATACCACGCCTTCGATGCCCAGGATGTCGCCTAAGTCTACCAATTTAAAGAGAGCCCATTCATTTTCAGAAAGCTCATCCTTTCTGAAATAGAGCTGCATATCGCCGGTCTGGTCGCGGAGCACGCAGAAAGCGGTCTTGCCCTGGCCGCGGCGAATCATAATGCGCCCGGCCATGCGGACATGGGTTTCGTCCTTTTCCAGCTGGTCTGCATTGTCTCTGATATCCTGTGCATGATGGTCCCAGTCAAACTTCTGACCATAGGGCTCCACGCCGAGAGCGCGAATCTTTTCCAGCTTCTCGCGGCGGATCAGCATCTGGTCATTCAGCTTCGGTCCATTGTTCTGGTTCTTGTTGTCTGCCATAATTTCCTCACTTTATACAGCATAAAAAGGCACCCGGAATAGATATACTGCTCACCGGGAATGCCGTTTTATGAAAAATATTTGCTTAACCTTATCCTATGTAGTTGACCTCAAAGCGATTTTCAGAAAAGGTTCAGGGTTCAAGGTTCAAGGTTCAAGGGAATGTACGCCGCATCAAATTAAAAAGCGGCGTGAGTTTAGAAATACAGGAGCATGATTTGATTTTTCAAAATTGCGGCGCTTCCCGATTTGTGCGCCGCACCTCCCCTTGAACCTAAATACTTGAACCTTGAACCTTTTATGCCAATGCCAACTGTCACAAAAGGTTGAATTACAACTTACTTTCCTTGATTTCGATAACTTTGTATTTCAGTACGCCATTCGGTGCGTCGGCTTCTACGATGTCGCCGGCTTTGGCGCCTACCAGGGCACGACCTACCGGGGATTCATTGGAAATACGCCCTTCGAAAGGATTGGATTCGGTGCTGCCGACGATGGTGACTTCCTCCTGCATATGTTCCTCCAGGTCTTCAATGAGAACGGTGGAACCTACGTCTACGCGGTTCTTTTTGCCTTTTTCAATGACCTGGGCGGTACGGATCTGCTGTTCCAATTCCTGGATACGGCCTTCCAGGAAAGCCTGGGCGTTCTTCGCTTCATCGTATTCGGAGTTTTCGGAAAGGTCGCCCATGGCAATGGCTTCTTTTAAACGCTGGGCTACTTCCGCACGTTTGACACTGCGGAGCTCGTCCAACTCCTTCTGCATATTTTCAAGGCCTTCTCTAGTGACCAGGGTACGCTGCATTTCTGCCATGACAATTGCCTCTTTTCTTCAATCTAAGTTCTACTAAGCTCTTCCCCCTATAAAGGGCATATTTAATAGTATATAGCAAAGGGAAATATGGTGTCAAATGAGAGATTAGGGATAAGGGATCAGGGGCAAGGGATAAGGACGCGCGACCAAGTGAGGAGTTAGGAGTGAGGAGTGAGGAGTGGAGGTGCGCCGCATCAATTCATATAGCGGCGCGAATTTTGAAATAGGCAAACGCGTTTGGCTACTTCCCCACTACCGTGAACCGTTTACCGTATAACCGTTAACCGACTCATTTGGCAATAGCAAGAGATGGAGCATGGCCTTACTTTCATGTAATGGTTTGTCTCCCTAATTCCTGCTACTGGAAGCACGCACGGTGAACGGTTACACGGTAAACGGATAACGGACGTGAGGAAGCAACTATGCACGCTAACTTTTTAAACTTGCGGCGCTTCTTAATTTGTGCGCCGCACCTCCACTCCTCACTCCTAACTCCTCACTCCTAACTATAGCCTAATTCCTTACCCCATATCCCTAAAGCAAATAAAAAACAGAGCTGGAATAGCCCGCTCTGTTTTTTCTATTTCCTTATTTACTTTCGAAGAAGGCTTTGTATGCCAGGTAGGTTTCGTACGCGTCTGCCTTGGAGAGGAGGTCGTAGGGAGCGTGCATGGAGAGCATCGCTGTGCCGCAGTCTACGACTTCGGCGCCCCAGTCAGCCATCATGAAGGCGATGGTACCGCCGCCGCCCTGGTCTACCTTGCCCAGCTCGCCGATCTGCCAAGCTACGCCGGCTTCGTTGAAAATGCTGCGGATCTTCTGCAGGAATTCTGCATTCGCATCGTTGCTGCCGGATTTGCCGCGAGCGCCGCCGTACTTGGTGAGGTTGATGCCGTAGCCGAGGAAGGAAGCGTTGTCCTTTTCGGAAACCTCTGCAAACATGGGGTCCAGGCAGGAATTTACGTCAGCGGAGAGCATTTCACTATTTTCCATGGTTTCATAGAAATCCAGGATGGTGTGCTGTCCCTGCAGGGAGAGAAGCTTCATGACGAATTTCACGAAATAGGAGGATTCCATACCGGTATTGCCATAGGAACCGATTTCTTCTTTATCTGTCAGAAGAGCAGCCTGGGTCTTCACGCCGGGCTTCGCATGCAGGATGGCTTCCAGGTTTGCGAAGGAGCAGACGCGGTCGTCCTGGCCATAGGAAGCGATGAGGGAGCGATCGAAGCCTACGTCGCGGCTCTTGGTGGCCGGCACGAGCTCGAGCTCTGCAGCGGCGAAATCTTCTTCTTCGATGCCGTAGGTTTCCTTCAGCATGTTCATGAAAACTTCCTTCGGCTTCAGATCCTCTTCGGCATTGGTGCCGGCGATGGCCTGCAGCTGTTCACCGGTGATGCCATCGGCGAGAGTCTTCTTCATCTGGTCCTGTGCCATGTGGATCAACAGGTCGGACACGTAGAAAATCGGGTCGTTGTCATTGAGGCCCACATTGATGTCTACCTTCTTGCCGTCTTTGGTGTATACCACGCCGATAAGGGCGAGAGGAATGCAGGTCCACTGGTATTTCTTGATGCCGCCATAGTAGTGAGTGCGGAAATACACGATGCCTTCCTGTTCATGGACCGGGTTTGCTTTGAGATCCAGACGCGGAGAGTCGATGTGAGAGCCTACGATCTTGATGCCTTCGTGTACCGGTTCTTCGCCGATGACAGCCAGGATCACAGACTTGCCTTTCTGATTCCAGTATACCTTGTCGCCGGGCTTCAGGGATTCCATGGAGTACACCGGCTGGAAGCCCGCTGCCTCTGCGCGGCTGATGATTTCAGACGCTGCCAGGCGCTCGGTACGAGCGGTGTCCAAGAATGCTTTGTACTTTTCACCATAGTCCATCACAGCCTGGCGTTCTTCGCTGTCCATGCGCTGCCATACAGACTTGGTTCTGCTATATGTTTCTTTCATAGGGTAAGCCTCCTTTAGAGAATGATTATCATAAAGTCTATTATAATCAGTTGGCGGGAAAGGTTCAAGGCTTGGAAATAGGGATAAGGGACTAGGGATAAGGGATAAGGCGCACGAGTAAAGTTAGGAGTGAGGAGTGAGGAGTGAGGAGTGAGGAGTGAAGGTGCGGCGCACAAATCAAGAAGCGCCGCAAATTTTTGAAAGTCATCGCGGTTACTTGCTTTTTCACTACCGTGAACCGTTTACTGTATAACCGCTAACCGACTTTTGGGCTAAGGGGAAATGGAACGCTTCCCTACTTCGATATAACGGTTACCCGCTTAGGAATAGTTTCCAGTAGAGGGAAAGCGCAAATCGCGTTTATCCATTTCAAAACTCGCGCCGCTATATGAATTGATGCGGCGCACCACCACTCCTCACTCCTAACTCCTCA
>CAVKMC010000015.1:12307-15975 GCA_963657285.1 Agathobacter sp. | reverse complement strand
GCCTAAAAGAATTGTAGACATGATTGGCAACTCCTTCTCTTTTGGCGTCTCGCGCGGGAGGCTTACAAGCTCCAAGCTCCGAGCTCCAGGCTATGACGAAGCAAGTACGCGCGCTGACTTCCCAAACTTGCGGCGCTTTCTAATTTGTGCGCCGCACCACCACTCCTCACTCCTAACTCCTAACTCCTAAATTTCGTCAAAGAGAGACTTGGTCTATATCTGTATCCCTTATCCCTAAATTTCGGAGGTTATGATGAATAAATGGAATCTGACCCGCTACTCTGTGACGCATCCGATCGGGATTTTCATGATCGTCCTCTTTTGCGTGGTCTTGGGGCTGTACAGCTACTGGCGTATTGGCGTGGAGCTGTATCCGAATATCAATGTGCCCTACGTGATCGTGAGCGTGCGCTATGATGGGGCAGATGCGGAGTCGGTGGAGCAGCAGATCACCAAGCCGGTGGAGGATGCGCTGTCGGCGGTGTCCAATGTGAAGCACATCACGTCGAAGTCGAAGACGGGACGGAGTCAGGTGACGCTGGAGCTAAATTTCGATGCGGACGCGGATGCGGCGGCCATCGATGCGTCGGAGAAGGTGAATGCCATCCGCAGGAAGCTCCCTGATGACGCCGACGATCCGGTGGTGGAGAAGCGAGACATGGACGCGGCGCCGATCATCGACCTGGCAGTGATGTCGTCCCACCCATTGGATGAGATGTACTCCATGGCGGACAATACCTTCACCAATGAATTCACCAAGGCTGACGGCGTGTCGGATGTGGAGCTTCATGGCGGCCGCGATCAGGAAATCGCGGTGAAGGTGGATCGAGATAAGCTTTCCTACTATGGCATCGCCATGAATGATGTGATTTCCGCCTTGAAGAAGGAAAATCAGCTGGCGCCGGCGGGTTCGTCCTATACGGATACGCGGCAGACGCAGATTCGCCTCAAGGCGCAGTATGAGGATGTGGCGGACATCCGAAAAATCCATCTCACTACGGCGAGCGGTGGGGAAATTCCTATTTCCTCTGTGGCCGAGGTGGTCCGGCAGGACGCGAAGGTGCAGCGCTTCGCCCGCATCAATGGGCAGGATGCCATCGGTATTTCTATTTTTAAAAATAGCAATGCGAACCTGGTCTCCACCGCCGACGGCGTCATGGCTGTCTTGGAGGATATGCGGAAGACCTACCCGGACTATGAGTTTGTGGTGGTGAATGACTCGGCGGAGTATGTGCGCACGGCGCTGCACAATACCCTGGGCACGCTCATCGAAGGGCTCATTACCACGGGGCTGGTGCTTTTCTTTTTCCTCCGCGGCTGGCGGTCTACGGCATCGGTCATCGTGGCGATCCCGACCTCTCTGATTTCCACCTTCTTCGTGATGTACATGGCGGGCTTCACCTTCAATATGATGTCCCTCATGGGCATGACGCTTTGCGTGGGCATCCTGGTGGATGACTCCATCGTAGTTTTGGAAAATATTCATCGCCATCTGTCCCGTGGCGAGGAGGCGAAGGAGGCGGCGGTGGCGGGGCGTATGGAAATCGGTATGGCTGCCATCGCTATCACCCTTTGCGATGTGGTGGTGTTCCTGCCGATCGCCTTCATGACCAGCATGACCGGACAATTTTTCAAGCAGTTCGGCCTCACCATCGTTTTTGCATCGCTCTTCTCCCTTTTTATTTCCTTCACACTGACGCCTATGCTGGCTTCGAAATTATTTAAGGACGGCGTCCACGTGCCGGACACGAAGCTTTGGCGGGCTATCGATGGACTGGAAAATAAAATGGAGGAAATCTACGGCGAAGCTTTGGCCTGGAGCTTTTCGCATAAGAAAAAATTATTCGCCGCTGTGACATTGGCCTTCCTTTTTTTCATGGCCATGGTGCCGCTGAAATGGATCGGCCTGGAGTACATGCCGCGGACCGACGAGAGCGGCTTCAATGTGCAGATCCAGCTCCCCACGGACGCGAGCATCGAGCGCACTGACAGAGTGGCTACGGCCTTGGAGAATTATCTTTCCGAAGTGCCGGAGGTGAAAACCTACATGGCCATGGTGGGTGGCGGCAATGGCGTGAATTCCGGACGCATCCGGGTGTCTCTGGTGGATCGCCAGGACCGGGACCGCTCCATCTGGGACATCACTGACGAGATGCGGCTTTGGATTTCTAGAAATATCACCGACGGCGATGTGCGAGTGAAGGAGGACCAGGCTTCTGTCTCCGGCACTGCCGGCGGCGGCCTCGGGCAAGGAGGCGGCGCTTTCCGCTTGGAACTTCGGGGAAACGATATGGCCGAGCTCATCGCTGCGTCCTATCAGGTGCAGGACATGCTGAAATCGGGAGACTATGGTGTCACGGATGTGAGCTCCACCTATCAGGAGGGGCTGCCGGAGATTTCCCTTCTGCCGGATCGAGAGAAGCTGAAGCACTATGGCGTCACGGTGGGAAGTCTCTATGACACGCTGTCGTCGGCTTTGAGCGGCGCCGGTGCCGGTGTGCTTCCTAATGACCACTTGAATGATGGCAATGATACGGACATCAATGTGTACTTTGCCGGCGGCGAGTCCTACAAGCGTTCCGACCTCGCGGCCATCCCCATCGAGGGCAAGGCTGGCATGGTGCGGCTCTCGGATGTGGCGGAAATCAAGGATGAGACCGGCCCCATCACCATCAATCGCACCGACAAGATGCGCTCCATCATCATCGGCGGCAATCCGGGGAGCCAGGCGCTCTCCTCTGTCATCGACCGCTTTACGAAGGACTTGAATGAAGCGGGACTTCCTCGGTCTGTGAGCTTCCGCTTCTCCGGGCAGGCAGACAGCATGACGGAGAGCTTCGTGGAGCTTCTCTCGGCGCTCCTTATGGGCATGGTCCTGGTGTACATGATCCTTTCGGTGCTTTATGAGTCCGTGAAGACCTCCTTCATCCGTATGTTTTCCTTGCCTTTCGGGCTCATCGGTTCGCTCCTCTTCCTTTTCCTTATGAATGACACGCTGAATCTCTACTCCATGATCGGCATCATTGTCATGGATGGCGTGGTGGCGAAGAATGGCACACTTCTCCTGGATTATACGCTGACCCTCATGCATCGCGGGCTTTCGGCGAGGGAGGCGGTCATCGAGGCCGGGCGGGAACGTCTCCGCCCGATCTTCATGACCACCTTCACCATGATCGTAGGCATGCTCCCCACGGCCCTCGCCCTGACTGCCGGCTCGGAGACTCGAAGCTCCATGGCCTGGGTTATCATAGGCGGCCTGGTGACATCCACCATCTTCACGCTATTGGTGGTGCCGATGGTATTCCTCTTTTTTGAAGGCAGTGAGGAGGAGACGTAGGGATGCCTGATGGTCAGTGAGGAGTGAGGAGTGAGGAGTTAGGAGTGGTGGTGCGCCGCACAATTCATAAAGCGGCGCGAGTTTTTGAAATAGAATCCCGCGTACTTGCTTCGTCATAGCTTTGAGCTTGGAGCTGGTAAGTTTGCCCCACGAGACGCTTAAAAGAATTGCAGACATGATTGGCAACTCCTTCTCTTTTGGCGTCTCGCGCGGGAGGCTTGCAAGCTCCAAGCTCCGAGCTCCAGGCTGTGACGAAGCAAGTACGCGCGCTGACTTTTCAAATTTGCGGCG
Source organism: Agathobacter sp. (assembly GCA_963657285.1). Taxonomy (GTDB): domain Bacteria; phylum Bacillota; class Negativicutes; order Veillonellales; family Dialisteraceae; genus Dialister. Next base: position 12,347 of record CAVKMC010000015.1, on the reverse strand, counting down.
TTTCTTAATTTGTGCGCCGCACCACCACTCCTCACTCCTA
>CAVKMC010000015.1:11634-12297 GCA_963657285.1 Agathobacter sp. | reverse complement strand
TTTCGTGAATTACGTCTTATTTCTAACCGCCCTTTTGGGGCGCTTTTTATTTTATTTCAATGGATAAAAATGGTAGAATAGGGAGGATTGAAATAGGGAACCTTCTTTACAGAGGAAGGCAATAAAAAGGAAATGGAATCACAATGAAAATACTTTTGAAGCTTTTGTTTTGGATCATATGTGTAGCGGCTGCGGCTTGGGGCGTTTTGGTGTGGATGACGCCGGAGCCGCCGATCCCGCCGGTGCTGCCGCCGCCTCCTCCTACCCAAGCGGTGTCAGCGGCTTTGATTGACGGGAAGACGGGAGAGCTTTTGGGCGAGAAGGAGGGGGAGCTCAAGATTTATCCCGCCAGCACCACGAAGATCCTGACCTGCATCATCGCCCTGGAGGAAGGGAAGGCGAAGCTTAGTGGTGATGCGGTGATTTCCTCTCGCGCCATGTCCCAAGACGGCACGAATCTGGGCCTTCGCCCGGACATGCCGCTGTCACTTCATGAGGTGCTTTATGGCATGATGCTGGTGTCGGGAAACGATGCAGCCGTGTCGGTGGCGGAGACCGTGGGCGGCTCCTATGACCGTTTCATTGAGATGATGAATGAGAAGGCCGCGTCCATTGGGGTATCTCATTCCCATTTCGTGAATCCCAATGGCCTCACCGATAAGG
>CAVKMC010000015.1:0-11624 GCA_963657285.1 Agathobacter sp. | reverse complement strand
CCAATACCCATTTTGTCAATGCAAACGGTCTGCCGGATCCGAACCACTACACCACGGCGAAGGATATGGTGAAGATCGCCGCTTACGCTATGAGAAATCCGGATTTCCGCGAAATCGTGAAGGAGCCCACGTACCATATGACCTATCGCAATGGTCTGTGGCGGGGCATCGAGAATCGAAATGAATTCTTGACCAGCGGCTACGAAGGGGCGAATGGCGTGAAGACCGGCATGACGGAAGCCGCCGGCGAGTGCCTGGTGGCTTCGGCGGAAAGAAATGGCGATCTCCTCATCGTGGCTTTCTATGATGATACAAATCGTTGGAATGAAACGAAAATCTGGCTGGACTATGGCTTTGGCGTGCTGGAAGCGAAGAAGGCTTATGAGAAGGCCCTGGCCGAGGAACCGGCGCTCTATAAGTGGGTGAATCAGACCATAGGGAGGGAGCCGAAGTGAGACGAAAAAAGAAAACCTCTCTCTTGAAGCGCCTATTTCCTTACAGCCCATTTCTAAGGAAATTTTTTGTATTGATCCTTCTCCTCTCGCTTCTGATTTTGGCACAGAATGGGTATCACCACTACCGGATCCGCCAGCAAGAGGCATTACTCATGGAGGAAAGGGCAAAGCTCCAGGAGGAACGGGCGGAGCTGGAAAATAAAAAGCAGTCCCTCCAGGACGATGGGGAACTGGAGAAAAAGGCTCGAGACGAGCTGGGCCTTGTGAAGCCGGGGGAGGTGCCCTATGTACGGTGAATTCAGTTTGGCAGTCGGTCATTGGTACGTACAGGCCTTCTTCGGAAAGAAGGGGCCCGAAGGGCGGGGGTTGGCCTGAGCGAAGCGAGGTTTCCGCTTTCGCCCGAAGGGCGGACCGCTCAAGCCCTCTTCAGCGAAGAGGGCTTGGCGTAAGTGACGCTGCAGCTAAATGCGTACTAATCACTGATCACTGACCACTAATTACTAAATCTCAACCTGTTGAAATAATGTAAAGTAAAATCCCTTGACAACCCCATCCCCATGCGCTATAATATCACTCGTTGTGGTGATACTATGTCTATTGAAAACATTGTAGAAAAGAGCGAGCTCTTGGATTCCTACGGAGCTCTTCTGACGGAAAGGCAGCGAGACTGCCTGGACCTCTATTATAATGAAAATCTCACACTTGCTGAGATTGCCGCATATTTCCATATTTCCCGCCAAGCTGTGCATGATGCCATGCGCCACGGGGAGGAGCAGCTCCTTGCTTACGAGGCGGCGCTTCACCTGGCTTCTCTCAAAAGAAAGAGAGAAGAAGCAGCGGGAAAGCTTCTCTCCTTCGTCCCTGCAAATGCGAAGAAGGAAGCGGAAAATCTTTTGAAGGTTTTGACAGAATGAAGGTGACCGGATGCCATTTGAAAATTTAGGAGACAAGCTGCAGTCAGCTTTCAAGGATCTCCGCGGGAAAGGCAAGCTTTCTGAAAGCGATATCGATGGAGCTCTCCGTGAGGTACGCCGGGCGCTTTTGGAAGCCGATGTCAACTTCAAGGTGGCCAAGGATTTCATTGCCCATGTCCGTGAAAAGGCGATGGGAGAAGAAGTCTTCGGTAGCCTGAAACCTGACCAGACAGTCATCAAGATCGTTCGCGATGAACTGACTGAGCTCTTGGGCGGCACCCAGAGCAAGATTTCCTTATCCTCCTCTGGCATGACCATCATCATGCTCGTGGGTCTCCAGGGCGCCGGCAAGACCACCACCGCCGGCAAGCTGGCACTGATGTTCAAGAAAAAAGGCCACCGCCCCATGCTGGCAGCCTGCGACGTGTACCGTCCCGCAGCTATCAAGCAGCTGGAGGTCTTGGGTCAGCAGACCGATGTGCCTGTCTATCGCATGCCTCCCAATGTGGACCCCGTCCGCATTGCACAGCTCGCTGTAGATACCGCGAAGGCTTACAATCGTGACATCATCATCCTCGATACCGCCGGCCGACTCACCATCGATGAGAAGCTGATGGCGGAGCTTAGAAATATCAAATCCCAAGTGCATCCTCACGAAATCCTCTTGGTTCTGGACTCCATGACCGGTCAGGACGCCGTGAATACCGCGAAGGCCTTTGATGAAAATCTGGGCATCGACGGCACCATTCTCACCAAGATGGATGGCGACGCCAGAGGCGGTGCTGCACTTTCCATCAAGACCGTCACCGGCAAACCGATCAAAATGATTGGCGTGTCCGAAAAATTGGATGGCGGCCTCGAGGATTTCCACCCGGACCGCATGGCCGGACGTATCCTCGACCTGGGTGACCTCGCTACGCTGATTGAGACAGCCCAGAGAAATATGGATTCCGAATCCATGAAAGATGCAGCAGGAAAGATTCGCAAAGGGGAATTCACCCTCGACGATTTCCTGAAGCAGCTAAAACAAGTCAGAAAGCTTGGCTCCTTCCAGAGCATCTTGGGCATGCTGCCCGGCATGGCGAAGTTCAAGGACCAGCTGAAAGACATCGACCTCGATGGCAAGGAAATCAAGCACATCGAAGCCATCATCCTCTCCATGACGCCCCAGGAAAGAGCGAATGTAAAGCTTTTGAATGGTAGCCGCCGCAAGCGTATCGCTAACGGCGCTGGCGTGAAGATCCAGGAAGTGAATCGCGTGATGAAGCAGTTCCAGGATATGCAGAAAACCATGAAGAAGATGAAGGGGAAACAGTTAAACCCATCCAAATTGGGAGGCCTTGGTGGTCTCTCCGGGATGTTCCGTAAATAATCGAGATCATTTCAAGGAGGTGAAATTTCAATGTTAAAAATTCGTTTGACCCGCATGGGCGCTAAGAAGAACCCATTCTACCGTATTGTTGTCATCGATGCTAAAGCTGCTAGAAGCGGCGCTCCGACCGACACCGTCGGCTGGTACGATCCTGCTAAGCTGGACGCTCCGGTAAAGATTGATGAAGAAAAGGTTCTGTCCTGGCTCGGAAAAGGCGCACAGCCCACCGACACCGTTCGTTCCATCCTGAGAAAGAACGGCGTCCTCGCTAAGTTTGCTGAAGCAAAGAAATAAGGAGGGCAGCATGACTGAATTGGTGGAAACACTGGTTAAGGCTCTTGTAAAGAACCCTGATGCAGTCACTGTCTCCTTCGTTCAGAAAGGCAGCCTGGAAATCTACCAGGTCCATGTCGCTCCTGAAGATATGGGAAAAGTGATTGGCAGAAAAGGCCGGATTGCCAATGCCATCCGCACCGTTGTGAAAGCAGGCGCTCTGCGTGAAAACCGCAAAGTGGCTGTGGATATTATCTAAGAGGTGCCCTTATGGACGAAATGCAGATCCTTGTCCCTGTCGCTGTGAAATCCAAGCTGACAGAGAACCTGAAGACCACTTTGCTGAATGAAATCGCTACGAACCTCTCTCGTGTAGAACACGACCTGGCTCAGCTTGAATTCGAAGCAAATGGCAAAATTGCTGAACAGGCAAAAGTCAATATCCAAGTAGCTTCTCAGATGCGCGCAGCCTATGAGGGCCAGAAAGCCCAGATGCAGCAGGTGAAGGAAAAACTGGAAAACGACAAAGAACACCTGGAAAAGCTTGCTATCGGTGCTGAACTCAACCGGGCACCGATGAACCGCCTGGTAACCATTCATATCGGTGACGACATGAATAACATCGCCGGCGGCGAAATCCTGGTTGAAGACGGTAAGATTATCGCTTTCCGTGAATGATATGAAATCCGATGAAAAAGTAATCATTGGCCGAATCGTAGCCCCGCATGGTGTGCGGGGTGATTTGCGTATGTTCCCGGAAATTGATCGACCCGAAGTCCTGAAATCACTGAAGCACCTCTGGATCGGCGGCGTGAAATACACGCTCCTCTCCGCCCGCCCCCACAAGAATATTTATATTCTCCATGTGGAAGGCCTGGTGGATAGAAACCAGACCGAGCGCATGCGGAACTTGGACGTGGAAGTCCTAGCCTCCGAGCTTCCCGAAAGGAAAGACGGCACCTACTACTACTACCAGCTCCTTGGACTCGACGTAGTCACCGAAGACGGCGCCCCCCTGGGCAAGCTCTCGGAAATCATCGAGACCAAAGCGAACAACGTGTATAGCGTCAAAACCCCGGAAGGCAAAGACATCCTCATCCCCGCCATTCCCCCCTGCATCCTGGCCGTAGACCTGGATCAAGGGACGATGACAGTGAGACTCATGGAGTGGGACTGAATTTAGGCTCCGTCACGTTTGCGAAGCTCTGTATGGATGAGGCCATCGCTGATAGGTTCAAGGTTCGAGGTTCAAGGGGTGATACGTCGCATCAATTCATATAGCGGCGTGAGTTTTGAAATATAGAAAATGTGAATCAACTTTTTAAAACTTGCGGCGCTTTCCAATTTGTGCGCCGCGCCTCCCCTTGAACCTAAATACTTGAACCTTGAACCTCAGACGATTTGGCTAAGCGGGAAATTGGCTCCATAAGCCAAGCTGAAAACGACTTATTCTTGCAGGAGACATATATGAAAATCGATATCCTATCCCTGTTCCCGGAGTTTATCGAAGCCTTCTTTAATCAGAGCATGATCAAAAGAGCTTTGAGCGCCGGACTCATGGACATGGCCGTGACAAATCCCAGGGATTTCACAAAGAGCCGCCATGGGCAGGTAGATGATACGATCTGCGGAGGTGGGGCTGGGATGCTGATGATGTGCCAGCCTCTTTTTGATGCAGCCCATCATGTACTACCCGAGAAAGGGCCCAGGGATCGTATCATATTTCTTTCCCCTGCAGGAGCCCCATTCACCCAGGACAAGGCAAAAGAGCTCTACAAGGACTACGACCACCTGGTGCTCATCTGTGGCCACTACGAAGGCGTAGACCACCGCGTGGAAGAGCACCTAGCTGACGAGCTCATTTCCATCGGCGACTACGTCTTGACCGGCGGCGAGCTAGGCGCCATGGTCATCGCCGACGCCGTAGCCCGCATGGTGCCCGGCGTCCTTGGCGACGCAGGAAGCGCCCCCGGCGACTCCTTCTATGAGCCCATCCTGGAGTACCCCCAGTACACCAAGCCCGCTGACTACAACGGCTGGAAGGTACCGGACGTGCTCCTCTCTGGCCATCATGCAAACATCGCCAAATGGAGAAGGAAGGAAGCCCTAAGGCGCACCAAGCACTGCCGGCCGGATCTCCTGGAAAAGCTCACACTGACCAAAGAAGACAAGAAACTCATGGCGGAAATAGAAGAGGAGGAAGCGTAATGGCACCTGTGTATATCGGACTCATCCACTACCCTATCTACAATAAACACATGGAAGTCGTCACCACTGCTCTGACCAACTACGACCTTCATGATATTGCCCGCACGGCAAAAACCTATGATGTGAAACGCTATTTCATCGTGCATCCCGTAGAAGCACAGAGAGAAATGGCATCCCGCATCATGAACCATTGGAAAACCGGCGGCGGCGTGCACTATAACGTGAACCGGAAAGAAGCCTTCGAGGAAACCGAGCTCGTCCCCACACTGGAAGACGCCATTTCCTGGATCGAAAAAGAAACCGGCAAGAAACCGGCCATCGTCACTACCGACGCCCGCGTCTATCCCAATACCGTTTCCTACCAAGAAATGCGTAGGAAAATCCACGACGAAGACACACCCATCTTCATCCTCTTCGGCACCGGCTTCGGCATGACCAAAGAAATGATGAAACAATTCGACTACATCGTGGAACCCATCTACGGCGCCGGCACTTACAACCACCTCTGCGTGAGAAGCGCCGTAGCCATCATCCTCGACCGCCTTTTGGGCGAACCCTGGTGGAACAATAAGGAGGAATAACTTACTATGTCCGGACATTCCAAGTGGGAAAACATTAAGCGCAAGAAAGGCAAGACAGACGCCATCCGCGCTAGAATCACCACCAAAATCTCCAAGGAAATTACCATCGCAGCCCGCATGGGCGGCGGTGACCCCGTCGGCAACATGCGTTTGAAGCTCGCCCTCACCAAGGCCAAGCAGAACAACGTGCCGAAGGAAAACATTCAGAGAGCCATCGCTAAAGGCGTAGGCGCAGCAAGCGGCGCAGGCTTCGACGAAGTCACCTACGAAGGCTACGGCCCCGGCGGCGCAGCAGTCATCGTAGAAGTCAATACGGACAACAGAAACCGCGCAGCAGCCGACATCCGTCACGCCTTCACCCATCACGGCGGCAGCATCGGCACCCCCGGCTGCGTATCCTGGATGTTCAAGAAAAAAGGCTCCATCATCGTCAGCAAAGAAGCCGCTGACGAAGACACCCTCATGATGATCGCCCTTGACGCCGGTGCAGACGACGTAGAAGTCACCGAAGACGCCTACGAAATCTCCACCACCCCGGAAAACTTCCTCACCGTCTCTGACGCCCTCGAAAAAGAAGGCATCACCGCAGAAGCATCCGAAGTGGCTATGGTACCGGACAACTACGTCAAGCTCGAAGGCGACGCAGCCCAGACCATGTCCCACCTCACCGACGAACTCGAAGAACTCGACGACGTACAGGAAGTCTACACCAACGCAGAACTTCCGGAAGATATGGAATAATAAAAAACTGTGAAGAAATGAGAAATCATGACTTCACAGTTTTTTGTTGCATTTTTTATATTCAGTGGTCGGTGGTCGGTAGTCGGGACGCAATTGACGGTGGAGGCGACGGTCATATATACCGCTGACTCATCCGCTAAACGCGCCCCGACCACCGACTACCGACTACCAAACCGACAGCGTTAAGCATGCCCGATCGTCATCCTGAGAGAAGTCGAAGGATCTATTCAGCTGTAGCGGTAAGCGTGCAAACTGACTCAAGCATTAGTCGCGTCCCGACTACCGACTACCGATTACCGCCTACCTAATTGACCACCGACTACTATCAACCCCCCACTTATCACATATCCATCACTTTGCTCATAAGAAATTTTTATATGATTTTCTGAAAATTTTAAAAATCAAGTAATAGTAGTAAAGGATACCTAAAGACATATAAACAACTATATTTACAAGATATGCAAAACATATAGACATATAGAAATTTGACAATCTGACGGGGGGGGGGGGGACCCTAAATATAGGTTTTTAGGAATTCTAATTTCTGTATGATTATGCAAAGAGGGAAGCTTAGAATTTCGTTATTTCTTTATATTTAGGGCGAAAGAGGCTCGGAAAAGGGGAATACAAATGAAGAGTAAAAAAGTATTGGCGCAGCTGGCGGCGCTGTCTTTGTCTTTCGGTTTGGCCGGCACTGGGGTGGCCTGGGCGGACGAAATTATTATTTCCGGAAGCGGGAGCACGACCGCAGAGGGAATTACTGTAACGAAAAATACGGATGGTTCCTTCAGTGTAAGCAATCAGAGTGTCAAGGGCGTTTGGCTTACAGAGAAGGCAAAGCTCACTGCCGATAATGTCAATTTCATTAACGGTGGGGAAGGTTCTCGCGAAGTAGGGCTGGAGAGCGGTAGTACGCTCATCATGAATGGCGGAAGCATCGACACAGAGATGGATTATTTCTCTGCCGATGGCGGAAGCACGGCGGAAATCAACAATGCCAAGGTGACCACCGGCGCGTGGGCGAATAACAGTACCATCACCTTGAAAGGCTGCACCACCACCGGTGACGTGCTGTATGCCGGAAATGAATGGGGCAAAGGAAATGTAGCTGATGGCTTGCCGGAGGGCCGACTGACCATCGATGGCGGCACAGCCAATGTGGGCAATGTGCTGGTGCAGAATAAGGCTGTCTTCACCGTGACGAACAAAGCGACGCTGGATCTGACCGCTGACACCTCTGCTTTGGATGAAGATGCACAGAAAGCTACAGGCATCACGAATAAAGGAAATATCACCGTCCGCGCTTGGGGCCCGAACACAGCTACGGCTGAAAAGGGAAATAATGAATATGTACAGAAGCTGGACCAGGCGGCACAGCTTCATGTAGATGGTGGCTCTACGGTCAAAGCGGATACGATCGATTTGTATGGCTATACGGATAAAGCAGGTAATCAGTATCGCGGCAAAATGGTCGTGCTGGGAAATAGCTCCGTCACCGCCAAGACCATGAATATTGGTAACTACGGCTATGCTTCTTTCAAAGACAGTCAGCTGACGGTCAATGGAAAGCTGTCCATCACAGGCATTGGCTATGATGACAAGTATGATAAACCTTACGGCCTGGACATCACCGGCGGCAGCGCTACGCTGAGCGACGTGTCTCTTGCAAGCTGGGGTGAAATGACACTCACCGGCACAACTGCCACGGCGAAATCTATTTCCAATGATAGCTCCATCTTGACCATCAGCGGCAGCACACTCAATGCGGATACCATCGATTTGAAGGGCCAAAAGGACGCTGATAAAGGATATATTTATCGAGGGAAAATGTATGTAAGCGAAAATAGCTCCATCACCGCTGATACCATGAATGTAGGCGCTTACGGCTACGGTTCTTTCGAAGATAGCCAGCTGACAGTCAACAAGAAATTGTCCATCAAAGGCCTTGGCTCTGATGATGGCTATGATAAACCCTATGGCGTGGAAATCAATGGCGGCAGCGCTACGCTGGGCGAAGTATCTCTCGAAAATTATGGGGAATTGACACTCAACGATACGACGGTCACTGCGGGAAATATTTCTAATAATGGTTCCATCATGAAGATTGATGGCAGTACGCTCAAAGCGGATAACATTACCGCAGTGGGCGGAAGCAATGCTATTCCTAGTGGCGGTAGAAGCTATGATTTCTGGGCGACTGATAGTGAAATCGAAGCAAAAACTCTATCTTATGAAACAACTGATGGTTTCCACTTTTATGGTGAACTTGAAAATACCAAAGTCACCGCAGATACTCTTATAGCCAATGGGGATGGCTTCTGGGACTTTGATGTCGGCTCTGCGACCATCGGGACAGTGACAGTGGAGAATGACGGAAGCGTTTATTTCCAGGATATGACCACTGACATTACGGGGACCATCACCGTGGATAAGGATAGTCGTGTGGAAGTGCGCAAAGGCACCACCTTCACCGCTGCCAAAGCTACTGTGACTGGTAGGAATGCTAATCTTGACTTCTGGGGCAATGCAAAAGCTACGCTGAGCGAAGTGACGGCTAGTGGTATAGATGACAGCACTCTTAGCGATATGAATGGTACCATCATACTAAGAGCGGATTCTGAATACGGCGCTCCGGATGTGACGATTTCTAAATTGACACTGAAGGACAAAGCAATCGTGAATATCACTGGTGGTAAACTGACTGCGAATGACATTACCGCAGCAGATGGCACCAAGATCAAAATCACAGATACCGGCATCCTCTCCACTCTGTCCGACCAGGTATACACCAACTCTGCAGCAAACAATCAGAAGGATTCCGGCGATGCGAAGGCTGCCTTCACATTCACCGGTGGCACACTGGAACTGACCGATGCGACATATACCAGAGCCTATGTGAATTCCGCACTGGCAGCTATGGCAAAACAGACGGAAAATAGTGAGACCAAACTCATCATGTCCGGAAAACAGGTGGATGAAAATGGAGAAGAAATAAAAACCAATACCATTGATGAAATGAAGAACAAGTCTGATGGTGTGATCCTGGATCAGGTCACCGTTACATCGGATAAGAACTTCTTGATCGGCACAGAAGAGACCTTGACGGATAGCACGGTCAGTGGTGTCGCTGTGGCGGACCAGATCGCAAATGGATTTGGCGCTAAAGATCTCACATTGGCAAATAGCGAGGGAAATGTAGGTGTCGTCATCACCAACGATAAAACCCTGACCCTGGGCGGCAAGGCTGATGGAGACCTCATCACCGTAGTGGATTCCAATGGCGCTGCGGTAAATAAGGCAGTGAAAGTAGTCGTCGGCACGACTACGGAAGTAGCAGATGGCGTAAAGACAGCCGGCACATTTACCATCGGTAATACCGCTGTAGATACCTCTACGAAGTACACACTGAACGGCACCATTTTGGTCAATAAAGACAGCGCACTCAATGTCAATGGCCAGGCCACCATCCGTGATGGCGTGACTTTGGCTGGTGGCTCCGCAGCGGTCAAAGAAGGCGCGAAGCTGACAACTGCGACCCTCGATGTCCAGGAATCTTCTGCTCTGACCGGTGCAGCGAATGTAACTGAAGAAGTAAATATTACCAAGGAAAAAGTCCTCGCTGTTGGTGATGCAACTACAGCTGGCAAATTGGCTGTAAAGAAACTCGCTGGCGAAGGCATGGTATTCCTCGATCCGGATTGGGTAGATGGCAAGGGCATTGAAGCAGCAAGTGGAATGGCTGTCGCAGATGTGAGCGAATCGATTTCCAATGCGCTGGTAGCAGGGCAGAACTCCTTTATTTCCTTCGGCACGGAAGGCTATGATGAAATCTATACCTCCTTCGCAAAGACCGGCGAAACCTGGGGCAAAGATGGCATTACCGCAGCTGCCTATGTAGCAGCCCCTGTCACCTTGGGCTTCACCGGCTCCATCACTGTCGATGGCTCTAAGGAAACAGCTCCTACGGCAACCGGCGGCGCTGTGACCTTCGCTGCTAACTCCATGCTTTTGGTCAATGGCGCAAAGGTCACTGAGACCGCAGCGATTTCCGGCGTGACTTCTCTGACAATTGATAAAGAGGCCAAACTCTTCATCGACAATGCAGAAAAAGGCAAGTTGTATAAGATTCTTCAGGGATCTGGAGTAGTTGACGGAACCAAGTGGGATGCTTCCAATATTCTGTCGGATAACAGCCTCCTCAAATTTGCTCGCGGCCAGTCTTCTACCGGTGCTTACGACCTCTGGTCCGAGGTAAAGAGCATGGAAGAAGCCTATGGTGAAAATGTCATCATCGCTCCGAATGTATACGACAAAGCCATCAAAGAAGGGGCTAGCAAAGCACTGGAAGAATTTGCACTGAATGCAGCGAAGACTTCTGTGAACGCCACCACCGAAGCACAGGTGAGCGCTCTCAATAGCGCTATGGCTACGAGCGAACTGGCCGGCGCTGCTCGCGGTACCTACACCGCTGCAGGCCTCTTCCACGGCGCAGTAGAAGAACACATGTCCCTCGCCAATGCTCGCACCCACGACAAGGATGTATGGGCGAAATATATCCACAACAAGGAAGACATCGATGGCCTCTCCATTGCAGGCTCCAATGCGACTTATAAGAATAAGTACAATGGCATCGTAGTGGGTGCAGATGTATACCACAATGGCAAAGCCACTGTCGGCGTAGCTCTCACCTATGGTGATGGCGATATTTCCGGAAATACCCTCGCCGCTTCCACCAAGAATGATGCGAAATACTATGGCGCAAGCATCTACGGCGGCATCCAGAATGGCGAAACCGCGATCCTCGGCGATATTTCTTACCTCCACAGCAAGAATGACATCACCCAGCAGAATAGCGGCAAGACCATCACCGGCACGGAGAAATCCAACGCCTTCAGCATCGGTGTTCGCGCTGAAAGAAGCCTGAAAGCCGGCGACGGCCACTTCGTACCATACGCAGGCCTCCGCTACATGCACCTCACCAACAGCAGCTACACCGACAGCCTCGGCGTATCCCATGACGGCGATGACCTGAACCTGTGGCTCCTCCCCATCGGCGTGAAGTACAGCATGGATGCCAAAC
>CAVKMC010000014.1:9530-16111 GCA_963657285.1 Agathobacter sp. | reverse complement strand
AAGGGGCTACATTTTGACGCTTGAATCAAGTAATTATTTTACCTGCTGGTATTTAAACCGCTTAACTTAATAGCATTACCCTGAAGTGGGGAATGAAGACAACCGCCCTATGGGCGAGGGAAAAACGTCAACGCGTCCGTCCACCAATTAGCAGCCGCAGGATTTGCCGGCGATAGCCGTGGCATGCCTACTGCCTCTATCGTCACTCGCGTACTGACTACCGACTACCGACCACCGACTACTAAAGTACCAACCCCCGCCCTTCGGGCCCTCCCCCTTCCATAGGAAGGGGGTAAATGAGGGAAGGGTTTTACTATGCCTTTCCCTCATTTTTAATCTGTTACTCATATTATTTTTGCAACCATCACCGCAGGGGGAGGGAAGTGTGTATACTATAAGGGAAGGCTGTGATTTGATTTCATCTACGGCCTGATTGTCAGAAGAAGGAGAACAGGGGAGATTTCTTCATAAGAAGGAGGAATTGATTATGATCCGTTTCACATTGCCAAGAGATTTGTATTGTGGTCATGGGGCTATTTCTGAATTGTCTTCTTTGAAGGGGCATAAGAAGGCTTTCATCTGCACCGGCGGGAGCTCGATGCGTCGCGGCGGGTTCTTGCAGAAGACTGAAAAGGTTTTGCAGGAGGCGGGGCTTGAGACCTATGTGATGGATGGTATCGCGCCGGATCCGTCGATCGAGGAGGTGCAGAAGGGCGCGAAGCTGATGCAGGAGTTCCAGCCGGACGTGATCGTGGCCATCGGTGGCGGTTCGCCCATCGATGCGGCGAAGGCTATGTGGGTTTTCTATGAATATCCGACCTTGACCTTTGATGATATCAAGGAGCCATTCTCTCTGCCGCCGCTGCGTCAGAAGGCGATCTTTGTGGCTATCCCATCTACCTCCGGTACGGCGACGGAGGTGACGGCGTTCTCGGTCATCACCGATTACTCCACCGGCATCAAGTACCCACTGGCGGATTTCAATCTGACGCCGGACCTGGCGATCCTGGATCTGGATATCCCTCTCACCATGCCGAAGACCTTGACGGCTCACACCGGCATGGATGCACTGACTCATGCGACGGAGGCTTATGTTTCTAAATTTGCAAACGGCTTCACCGATCCTCTGGCAAAGCAGGCGGTGTCCGATATTTTTGACAGCATCGTAGAGTCTTATCATGGCGACACGGCGGCGCGGGACAAGATGCACATCGCTCAGTGCCTGGCGGGTATGGCTTTTTCCAATGGGCTCCTGGGCATCACTCACTCGCTGGCTCACAAGATCGGCGCGGTCTTCCACATTCCACACGGCTGCGCGAATGCGATCCTTATGCCTTATGTGATCCAGTTCAATAAGAGAGCGTGCCTCTCTCGCTATGCAGATCTGGCTCGCGTCCTGGGGCTCCCCGGCGGCACAGACGCGCAGCTGGTGATTTCCTATGAGGAGGCGATCCAGAAGCTGAATCAGAAGATGGACATCCCGCTCACTATCAAGGACTACGGCGTACCGGAAGAGCTGTATCTGGAGAAGAAGGATTCCATCGCGCACAACGCCGTCCTCGACGCCTGCACACCGGAGAACCCCCGCGAAGTGGATGACGAGCTCATGGGCCGGATCCTCGAGTGCGCGTACTATGGGAAGGTGGTAAACTTCTGATTTAAGTAGTCGGTAGTCGGGGCGCGCTTACCGGTCTCCCCATAGCTAGGAGCCTGGAGCTTGGAGCTCGGCTAGTGGCAGTAAGCACGCTTAGCACTAAGGGCGCGAGGCACTTTGTTCGATTGTTCAAATGTAATTAAATACCAAGTGTCGCGAGCCGGGCTCCAAGCTCCTAGCTCCAAGCTCCTAGCTATGACGAAGCAGGTAATGTGTACTGACTACCGACCACCGACTACCGACTACTAAAGCACCAACATCATTTCCCCCACATTCCTACATTGCAACTCCTCTCTCAAGCCTATATAATTGAAATAAGTTATAGACTTGTAGGGAGGAGTTTTATGATGCCGCCAAACGATACGGAGTGGAAGACGCTGCCTGATGATGAGGAGATGCTTTCGCTCATCCTTGACGAGACGAATCAGATGATCCAGCTGAGCGATGTGGAGACATTTCGCATGCTCTACGCCAACAAGCCGGCGAGAAATTTTGCGATGCATCACGGAGAGGATTATCACGGGAAGCATTGCTATGAATACATGATGGGGCTCAAGGAGCCCTGTCCGTACTGCCCCATGCGCAGGATGGGAGATAAGCCGTCTTCGGAGACGGAGGTGGATAATGGAAATCAGATTTACGCGGTGAAGACCAATGTATTTCACTGGAAGGGAAAGAAGGTTTTCATGGAGTATGCTTGGGACATCACGGAAATCCGCCGGTCTCAGCGCATTTTTGAGTCACAAATGAAATTACTTCTCCAGTCCATTCCCGAGGCCCAGGGAATTCTCCACTTCGACCTCACCGCTGATGAGTGCCTCTCTTTGAATGGGGCGGCGAAGAAAAATATGAGCACCTTCCCGAAGCATGAGACGGTGGATCGCACGCTGCGTCACATGGTTTCCTTCGTTCCGAATCCGGAGGAGCGGGAAATCATGTATCGGAATTTCTGCCGGAAAGCGTTGATGGAAAGCTACGAGAAGGGAAATGTAGAGATTTCCAGAGATACGATTTCCTACTTCGATGATGGCTCCATCCGCGCGGCCCGCGTCATCGCTCGTCTTCAGGTGAATCCGTCGAATGACCACATGGAGGCGATTCTCTACGGCTTGGATATCGCTGATGAGGTCCACGAGAAGCAGCAGTACGAGGCCCGCCTTCGGGAGCAGATCACCATGTTCCACGCGCTGGCCAGAGATTTCCTCAATGTGTTCCTTATCCATCCCGATGAAAATCAGGTGTACATCTTGAAAATGGATGGTTTCGTGGTGCCGGGGCTCGTTCGCGGCTCCACCAAGCCTTACCGCTTCGATGATGCAGTCCGTGAATATATAGAAAGCCGCGTGCACCCCGATGACCGGGCTATGATTTATGACCAGTGGCAAATGCCGGTGCTGCAAGAAAAATTGAAAGAGTCCGGAGAGTACGAAGGTAACTATCGCACCTTGATCGATGGGAAGACCCACTACTATCGCTATCGCTTCGTGCGTCTCGAGGGTAGCAACCAGATCATTGCCGGATTTCAAAATATCGACGGCATTATTTCCGATGAGAAAAAGAAGAAGGAAACCTTGGCGAAGGCCCTGGAGGCGGCGAACCAGTCTAGCCAGGCGAAGACTACCTTCCTCAATAGCGTGTCCCACGATATCCGCACGCCTCTCAATGCCATCACCGGTTTCACGGCGCTGGCTATGAACCACGCCAGCGACCCGGAGATGGTGAAGAATTACCTTGCCAAGGTCACAGTGGCCAGCAATCATCTCCTGGCGCTCATCAATGATGTGCTGGACATGAGCCGCATCGAGAGTGGCCACATCGAGCTGGAAGAAAAGCCGGTGTCCCTCTCGCAGATTTTCCAGGATCTGGAAACCATCATTCAAAACGATATCAAGGCCAAGGGCATCCGTTTCTTTGGAGAAATGAAAAATCTGTCTCATCCCTATGTGCTCATGGATCCCATGCGGATGAAGAAGGTGCTCTTGAACATCCTGAGCAATGCTACGAAATTCACCAATGAAGGCGGCGAGATCCATTTCTGCATCGAGGAAATAGAAGGTCCTGAGGCTGGGAAGGGGCTCTATCGCTTCCATATCCGAGACACCGGCATCGGCATGTCGAAGGAGTACCTCGCTCACATCTTCGAGCCCTTCAGCCGTGAGGAAACGGCTACGGTCAGCGGCATCCCCGGCACGGGCCTTGGCATGTCCATCGCCAGCCGCATCGTGAAGCTCATGGGCGGTGCCATCGATGTCACCAGCGAGGTGGGGAAGGGGTCCCACTTCGTCGTCACAGTCCCGGCCACCCAGCTGGTAGAGGAAATCCGAGAAAAGAAAGAGTCTGAGGAATCGGTAGAAAAAATCATCGAAGGGAAGAAGGTCCTTCTGGTAGAGGATAATGAGCTGAACCGGGAAATTTGTCAGGAGCTCCTGGAAATGGCAGGCTTTGAAGTCGACACGGCAGAGGATGGCAAGGTGGCGGTGGACAAGGTGCGTGAAGCTCCGGCGGGCACCTATGACGTGATCCTCATGGACATCCAGATGCCTGTGATGGATGGCTACGAGGCCACAAGAGAAATCCGCTGCCTGGTGGAAGGCCAAAAGGCCGGCATCCCCATCTTCGCCCTCACCGCCAACGCCTTCGCCGAAGACCGCCGTCGCGCCATCGAAGCCGGCATGAATGGCCACATCGCCAAGCCCATCGATATCCCCTCGCTGATGAAGACGCTGCGCAACGTGTGATAGGGGTGGGAATTTAACGATGTCGATTTAGTAATCAGTGATTAGTGATCAGTGATCAGTGATTAGTACTTGCTTGCCGTTTGTGGCAGCTTTGCATTCATAACCTTCTTGTTGAAAGATTTAGTCGGCAAGAGTCGTATAAATGATAAGTTGGCACAAAAGGCAGTCGCGTACTGATCACTGACTACTGATCACTGATCACTAAATCAATACTGCTATTGGCACATAAAAAAACCGGCGACCTTGAAGATCGCCGGTTTTTTGGTGCGAGCGAAGGGACTCGAACCCTTATGCATAAAGCGCAGGATCCTAAATCCTGTGCGTCTACCAATTCCGCCACGCTCGCATGAACTGCAGTATTCATTATAATGGGTGGGGGCTATTTGGTCAATGAAATATTTTACATGTTTGATTGTTAATCATTGTTTTCGAAACTACTAAACAATACTTGACAATCATATCGCCAGGGTGTATCATAGACTCGTAAGCAAAAAGGAAATCACCATTGGCCGTGGCGATTCCACTCATTGTTACAAATCTTTCTCAACAACCTTCAAACACCTCAAAAAGCCTCCCCTCGGGGAGGCTTTAGGCGTTGGGGGGATTCGTAGTCGGTGGTCAGTGGTCGGTAGTCGGGGGGGTGATTGCTTCCCCACATCCGTCATCCGTATAACTGTGTAACCGTTCACCGTGCGTGCTTCGGCTTGCGGGGGAAGGACTATAAACCGCTATACAAAAGTAGGGCAATGCTCCATTTACCGCTGTCGTCAAAAATAGCCGGTGAACGGTTATACGGCAAACGGTTTACGGTAGCGGGGAAGCAAGTAAATGCGTCCTTATCCCTTGTCCCTTATCCCATATCCCTTTTAGGATAAATTTCTATTTCCTAAGCCTCTAAATTATGGTAAGATAGTAAAAATATTTTTCTTTATAGGAAGTAGGAGAAAGGAGAATCCCTCATGGGTATGCTCAAAGAATTCAAGGATTTCGCGCTTCGCGGCAATGTGGTGGATATGGCTGTCGGCGTAGTCATCGGCGCTGCATTTGGAAAAATTGTTTCCTCTATGGTGAATAATATCATCATGCCGCCTTTGGGATATATCCTGGGAGGCATCGATTTCTCGAATTTCTTTATCGCCCTGGGAGATACGCCGGTGTCCACCATGGCGGAGGCCAAGGAGCTGGGGATTCCGGTGATTGCTTACGGAGAATTCCTGAATACGGTGATTGATTTCCTGATCATCGCTTTTGTGATCTTCATCGCTATCAAGCAGATCAATCGACTCTTCCCGAAGGCACCGGAGAAGGAAGCGCGCAAGTGCCCCTACTGCAAGGAAGTGGTGGCTGATGACGCCACCCGCTGCCCCCACTGCACGGCAGAAATTCATGAATAAAAAAATCCGCGAGAATCGAAATGGTTCTCGCGGATTTTTTGTTTGAAAGGCATCGTCATCATACAGACTGCTTCTCCCTGAAGAAAGCATGCATGTCCTTGCGATCTTAAAAGCTTCGGTGATAGGTGGTGGATTTCCCTTTTCCTTTACTCCATCTCTCTTTCCCTTACATCTAGCTATAAAATAAGGGAAAGAGGAAATATGTAAGGAAAAAGTGCGAGCAAGTTCACGATAGTGAGGAAGCAGACAAACGCGCCCTTATCCCTTATCCCTGATCACTAATCACTAAATCCCTTTCGTATTTCCTCCAACGCATATATAATGAAAGTAAATAGACACCGTCCAAGGAGGCCGCCATGTATATTTCGCAGATGACCATAGAAAATTATCGCACCTTCCGCCATGTGGAGATGCGGTTTGACAGAGAGATGAATTACATCGTCGGGGATAACAACATCGGGAAAAGTAATTTCCTTTGTCTTTTGAAGTGGATGACCCATGGCTACGGATTCAGGGAGAGTGATTTCTTTGACACCGATGCGCCCATCGAGGTGCACATGACTTTGGAGGGGGAGAGCGGGGAGGCGCTGCATCTGAAGTTGTTGCAGCATGTGCAGGAGATCTCGCCGCGGCTCTTTGACAAGGACAGCGGGGAGGCGCTGCCTTTGGAGTACATGCGTTGCCTTTTCTATATCGACTTCGGCCTTTTCGAAGCGTTGCGGCGGCGGCTCACGGATCAGTCGGTGAAGGAAATGCTCGGGCTCCTTTCGTCTTATTTCGCTGAGCCTGGCGCGG
>CAVKMC010000014.1:0-9520 GCA_963657285.1 Agathobacter sp. | reverse complement strand
AGGGGCAGGGGATTTCGCTTCCTCTCGTGGGGAAATCGGCGGACCAGGGGGCCATGGATTTCTTCCAAGAAATATTTGGCAAGGAGGGCGGACACCAGCACCAGGCCATGCGGCTCATGATGGCGGTGGGTCTCATGCTGCTGTGGGAGATGGTGAAGAAGAAAAGAAGCAAGGCTATTTCCTTTGACCAGATGATCGTCACTGATGGCAAGGGGCGCCGGTTCTTGAATTTGCTCCTTAGTGTGGATGAGCCGGAGCTGCATTTGAATCCTTATCTGCAGCGCTCGATCCTGGCCTTTTGCCACAGTATCCTCTCCAATCGGGATTCGTTCTTCTTGCAATTGGTACAAAAGCTTTTGGGCGTCGATGGACTTAGCGGCCAGCTTTTCGTGGTGACCCACTCCACCGACGCTTTGGTGAATGACTACCGGCGAATCATCCGCATGTATTGGGATGAGAAGGCCATGGTGCAGGCAGCTTGCGGCGCGGCGTTCCATTTCGATGTGGAAATAGAAAAGCACCTGATCATGCATTTTCCGGAGGTGAAGGAGGCTCTGTACTCGCGGGCGGCGATCCTGGTGGAAGGGGAGACGGAGCAGGGCTCCTTCGCGGGCTTTGCAAGGACCCTGGGTGTGCATCTGGATTATCACGGCATCTGCCTCATCAATGCCCGCGGCGAGAGCTCGATTTCCAAAATCGCCAAGCTTTTGAAACGGTTTCACATCGCCGCCATTTCTTTGTACGACCGCGATGTGATGGGGGCTCACAAAAAGCAGGATGATGTATTTTACACCGATTATATATGCTACGAAATGGATGTGGTGAAGGCTTGCCTTTCGCGAAATAAGCGGTCTCTCTTGGATGCGGTCATCGCCGGCATCGATGGCGGCAGCGATACGGTGAATAGTAGTCTTATCAAGAAGGCCGGGGCGAAGCTGGCGATGCCCAAGGGCTACTATCCTTCGAAGAAGCTCAAAAATATCAATCCCAGGGACCAGGCGGCGCTGGAATTTTATTACTTCGCTTGGCTCTATGGAAATAAAGGCGTCATCATCGGCCGCGCTCTCGGCGAGCGGATGAGCGCCGAAGACATCCCGCCGGCCTTCGCGAGAGTCATACGGGCGGCGGCAAGGGTGCAGGTTTGACGCTATCGGTTTAGTAATCAGTAATTAGTGATCAGTGATCAGGGCGCGTTTACATGAATCGTCAAATGCGTCCTGACTACTGACTACTGATCACTGACTACCATGTTAGAAAATTTTAATCCCCTCGCCTATTGAAAAAATGAATCACTCCCCGTATTATTATAGAGATAACTATTTTTATGGTATTTTATCAAGGAGGCCGGCATGAGCACGATTTCACTACAAGGCCGTTCGGTTCTTGGGCTAGCTGATTTCACAGCCGAAGAAATAGAACGGATCCTTGATGTAGCAGCACAGATGAAAAAGATTGTGTTGTCTGAAAATAAAAAGAAGGATTTCCTGAAGGGCAAATCTATTGTGACAGTGTTTTCCGAAGCATCTACCAGAACTCGTAGTTCTTTCGAGCTTGCCGGTAAGTATTTGGGGGCCGATGTTATTAATATTACCAAGAGTGGCAGCTCGATGACGAAGGGCGAAAGCATGCGTGATACATTGCTTACCGTTTCCGCTATGGGAGTGGATGCAGTGATTATTCGTGATTCTTCTGAAGGGGCTGCTCTTTTTGCGTCCAAAGTCATGAGCCCGAAGGTAAAAGTGCCGGTGGTACTGAATGCCGGCGATGGCGCCCACGCCCATCCGTCCCAGGCTCTGCTTGAACTCTTCACCATGAGAGAAGCAGGCAAGAAGATCAAAGGCATGAAGTATGTGATCATCGGCGATATCCTTCACTCCCGTGTAGCGAGAAGCGATATCATCGGTTTCTCCAAGCTGGGCGCTGAGGTCCACCTGGTAGGCCCGCGCACACTGGTGCCAAAGGAATTGGAGGCCATGGGCTGCATCGTGGATGACGACCTGGAAACGGCGCTGAAGGATGCAGATGCCATCAATATCCTTCGCATCCAGCTGGAAAGAGCGGCTGCGGGCTTCATCCCCACCACCCGCGAATATGCTCGCCTCTTCGGCATCAATAAGAAGCGCCTGGCTCTTTGCAAGCCGGATGTGGCGGTAATTCACCCGGGCCCCATGAACCGCGGGATTGAAATCGGATATGATGTAGCCTATGACGAAGCTTCCTGGATCCAGGAGGAAGTCAGAAATGGCGTGGCTGTACGCATGGCTTTGGAATATTTGACGCTGACGGAGGGAAAAGACATTGATGCTCTTAATTAAAAACGGTACGATCGTAAACCCTGCGAAGCAGCAGCATGAAGTCGCAGACATCCTGGTAGAGGATGGAAAGATCAAAGAAATCGGAAAAAATATTTCCGCTGAAGGCGCCGAAGTCTATGATGCCACGGGTCTTTATGTGACTCCGGGTCTCATTGATATGCATGTACACCTCCGCGAACCGGGACAGGAAGCGAAGGAAGATATCCACACCGGTACCCAGGCAGCTGCTGCCGGCGGTATCACCCATGTGGCTACCATGGCCAATACGAAGCCTGTCATCGATAATGCAGCGGTTCTTCGCGACGTGCTGCACCGCATCGAAGAGGCCGGCGTGGTGAAGGTGAGTGTGATCGGCTCGATTTCCAAGGACTTGGAAGGCAAGAAGCTTTCGGAAATGGGCGACATGGCGGCTGACGGCGCTGTGGCCTTCTCTGATGACGGCCACTATGTAGAAAATGCAAACTTCATGCGTCGCGCGATGGAGTATGCGGACATGCTGGGCAAGATGGTCATTGACCACGCCGAAGACATGACCATGTGCGGCGGCGGATTCATGCACGAAGGCAAGGTGTCCTACGCTATGGGCGTCACCGGCCGTCCGGCGGCCGGCGAAAATATCGCCGTAGCCAGAGACCTGCTCCTCTCCGAGCTCACGGGCTGCCACATCCACATCGCTCATGTTTCCAGTGGTAGAGCGGTAGATCTGATCCGCGATGCAAAGAAGAAGGGCGTGAACTGCACCACCGAGGTGACAGCGCAGCATCTCTATTTCACCGATGAATGGCTGAAGCACTATGAGTCTGCTTTCAAGATGGCGCCGCCGATCCGCACCGACGACGACAGAGAAGCGCTCATCGCAGGCCTCGCTGATGGCACCATCGATGCCATCATGACCGACCATGCGCCGCACTGCAATGAAGAAAAGGACGTGCCCTTCAACTGCGCGCCCAATGGCATCGCAGGCTTGGAAACCTCCCTCGCTTCTACTTTGACGGTACTGTATCACCAGAAGGGCTTCACCTTGGACCGCATCGTAGAGCTCATGAGTGTGAACCCGGCGAAGCTCCTTGGCATCGAAGGCGGGGTTCTTACGGCCGGCGCTCCGGCGGATATTACCGTCATGGACCTTGATAAAGAATGGACTGTCCACGGACAGGATCTCTATACCAAATCCCTCTTCACTCCCTATGAAGGGCTGACCTTGAAAGGCAAAGCCGTCCTCACGGTGGTAGATGGAGAAGTTGTAATGAAAGAAGGAAAGGTGCTGAAATGAAAGGCCTCTTGATTTTGGAAAATGGTGCCCGCTTTGAAGGGGATCTCCTGGGCTCTGTAGAAGGGCTGGGGGAATTGGTCTTCAATACCGGTATGACCGGCTACCAGGAATGTTTCACTGACCCGTCCTATGAAGGACAGATTCTCACGCTTACATACCCGCTGATCGGCAACTACGGCGCCAATGACCTTTTCATGCAGAATAGAAAGCCTGCCGCTGCCGGCTTCGTTTTGGACCAGATCGCCGACCATCCGAGCAACTGGGAATGTAAGGAAAAGATCACCGATTTCATCGAAAGATACCATGTACCCTGCCTGTACAATGTAGACACCCGCGCCGTGACCCGCATGGTCCGTACCCAGGGCGTCATGAAAGCCATCATCGTCAGCGCTGACCGCAGCGAAGAATTCATTCAGGAAGAATTGGCAAAGCCGCTCCACAGAGACCAGGTAGAGCGTGTCACCACCGACTATCCTTACACCTATGGAAATGGGAAATACAGAGTGTCCCTCTTGGACTGCGGCCTGAAGAAGAATATCCTCGTATCCCTGGCAGCTAACGACTGCACTGTCCATGTCTTCCCGGCTCACACACCGGCTGAAGAACTCCTGAAGGACGATCCGGACGGCATTTTCCTCTCGCCCGGACCGGGGGATCCCCAGGACGTGCCATTTGTTGTAGAAACGGTAAAACAGCTCATCGGCAAGAAACCGATCTTCGGCATTTGCCTCGGCATTCAGATGCTTGCGACTGCACTGGGCGGCCACACCTTTAAGCTGCCATTCGGCCACAGAGGCGCGAACCATCCGGTTAAGGATCTGCGCACCGGCCGCGTATATATCACCAGCCAGAACCATGGCTATGCGATTTCTGACGAAAACCTGCCGGACTGCATCGAAGTCACCCACAGAAGTGTGAATGACGGCACCATCGAAGGCATCAAGCACAAGACCCTTCCGATCCAGGCAGTCCAGTACCATCCGGAAGCTTCTCCGGGACCCAAGGATAATTTCTACCTCTTCACTGAATTTACCAAGGCCATGGAGGAATTCAAAAAATGATTAAAACAGATGTAAAGAAAGTTCTGGTCATCGGCTCCGGCCCGATCGTCATCGGCCAGGCTGCTGAATTCGACTACGCAGGCACCCAGGCCTGCCGCTCCCTCCGCGAAGAAGGCGTAGAAGTAGTCCTGGTAAACAGCAACCCTTCCACCATCATGACCGACGTGGACATCGCTGACCGCGTATATATCGAACCAATCACCCTTCCCTTCGTGACCGAAGTCATTAAGAAGGAACGGCCGGACGCACTCCTGGCGACCCTTGGCGGCCAGGTGGGCCTCAACATGGCTGTGCAGCTCTCCGAAGCCGGCGTATTGGACGAATACGGTGTGAAGCTCCTGGGCTCCTCCCTCCATGCCATCAAGCATGCGGAAGACCGCGAGCTCTTCAAGGAAGCCATGGAAGAAATCCACCAGCCTGTACCGGAATCTGAAATTTTCGAAGAACTGGAACCGGCCATCGCCTTCGCTGACAGCATCGGCTACCCGGTCATCATCCGTCCGGCTTACACCTTGGGCGGCACCGGCGGCGGTATTGCGCACGACCGCTATGAAATGGAAGAAATCGCCAACCGCGGCATCAAGCTCTCTCCGATCAATCAGATCCTGGTAGAAAGAAGCATCGCCGGCTGGAAGGAAGTAGAATTTGAAGTCATGCGCGATGGAGCTGACAACTGCATCATCGTGTGCTCCATGGAAAATATCGACCCCGTCGGCGTACACACCGGCGACTCCATCGTCGTGGCGCCGACCCAGACTCTGACCGACGGCCAGTATCAGATGCTCCGTACTGCCTCCATCGACATCATCCGCTACCTACAGATCGAAGGCGGCTGTAACGTACAGTATGGTCTCGACACCAAGACGAACCAGTACTACGTCATCGAAGTTAACCCCCGCGTCAGCCGTTCCTCCGCTTTGGCATCCAAAGCCACCGGCTACCCGATCGCGAAGGTAGCAGCGAAGATCGCTCTGGGCCTCCACCTGGATGAAATCACCAACGCTATCACCAAGAATACAAAAGCCTGCTTCGAACCGTCCATCGACTATGTGGTATGCAAATTCCCCAGATGGCCCTTCGAAAAATTCACCCTGGCAGACCGCGAAATCGGCACCCAGATGAAAGCCACCGGCGAAGTCATGGCTCTTGACCGCACACTGGAAGGCTCTCTCCTCAAAGCCCTCCGCTCCCTGGAAGTGGGCGAAGGCTACCTGCACCTGAAGAAGCTGGACGGCCAGTCCCTCTACGATATCCGCTGCCTCCTCTCCCGCATCGATAACGAAAGAATTTTCGTGGTTGCGGAAGCGCTGCGCCGCGGCATCGAACCGGAAGACATCAACCGCATCACCAAGATCGACCTCTTCTTCATCCACAAGATCCAGAACATCATTTTCATGGAACGCCGTCTCATGAAGGAAGGCCTCACCGCTGAAACGCTGAAGGCTGCCAAACGCATCCAGATGCCCGATGAAGCCATCGCTCATTTCACTGAAACCACGCCGAAGGAAGTGGAACACTTCAAGAAGAAGCTGGGCTTCCATCCGGACTTCAAGATGGTAGACACCTGCGCCGCAGAATTTGAAGCTCACACGCCGTACTACTACTCTACCTATGGCGCAGAAGACGAAGTGAAGCCCCAGGGCAAGGGCTCTGTGGTGGTTTTCGGCTCCGGCCCGATCCGCATCGGTCAGGGTATCGAATTCGACTACTGCTCCGTTCATGCCTCTTGGGCACTCCGCAAGGCCGGCAAGAAATCCATCGTCATCAATAACAACCCGGAAACCGTTTCCACCGACTTCGATACCTCCGACTCCCTCTACTTCGAACCGCTCACCGAGCAGGACGTATTGGAAATCATCGACAAAGAAAAGCCGGAAGGCGTTATCTGCCAGTTCGGCGGCCAGACTGCGATCAACCTGGCTACTCCCATGGCCAAGAGAGGCATCCGCATCATCGGCTCCTCCAATGAATCCATCGACATGGCCGAAGACCGCGAACGCTTCGACACCTTGATGGGTCAGCTGGGCATCGCTCGTCCGAAGGGCTGCCTGGTAGAAAGCGTAGAAGAAGCTATGGCGAAAACCGCTGAGCTGGAATATCCGCTCATCGTCCGTCCAAGCTACGTCCTCGGCGGCCGTGCGATGCAGATCGTGTATGACCAGGCCGAGCTGCGCCAGTACCTGAAGGAAGCGGTGGTAGCATCCCACGAGCATCCGGTCCTGATCGACCAGTACATGGTGGGCCGCGAAGTGGAAGTCGATGCGATTTCTGATGGCAACGACGTCTGCATCCCGGGCATCATGGAACAGATCGAACGCTCCGGCGTACACTCCGGCGACTCCATCGCGGTGTACCCGCCGCAGCACCTCTCTCAGGAAATCATCGACACCCTGACTGACTACACCCGCGAAATCGCTCGCGCTATGAGCGTCAAGGGCCTGGTCAATATCCAGTTCATCGTGGTCAAGGATAAGGTCTATGTCATCGAAGTAAACCCGAGAGCCTCCCGTACCGTACCATTCATGAGCAAGATCACCGGCATCAATATGGTAGAGTATGCGACCCGCGTGGCACTGGGCGAAGCACTGAAGGACACCGGCCTCCCGCTGGGCCTGGTACCGGACAAGGGCTATGTAGCTATCAAGGCTCCGGTCTTCTCCTTCTCCAAGCTGGGCCTGGTAGAAATCAAGCTGGGACCGGAAATGAAATCCACCGGCGAAGTCATGGGCATCGGCCACACCTACCAGGAAGCGCTCTACAAAGCAGTCGTAGCGGCTCACCTCACTGTGCCCGCCGGCGGCAATGTACTCATCACCGTCAGCGATAGAGATAAACCGGAAGCTGCAGAGTTGGCTAAAGGCTTCGTGAAGCTGGGCTACCATTTGATTTCCACCTCCGGCACCGGCGCCTTCTTCGAAAGCCAGGGCATCCCGGTGGAAGTGATCAAGAAGATTCACGAAAAGGGCGAAAACTGCGAGAAATATCTGAAGTCCGGCCGCGTGGACATGCTGGTGAATACCATTTCCTATGGCAGCCAGATCGAGCAGGAAGGCTACGACCTGCGCCGCATCGCCGTAGAGCTGGCTATCCCATGCATCACCTCTCTCGACACCGCGAAAGAAGTCCTCCGCGTCATGGCTGCTTCCGACAGCGAACCTCATGTAGAAGCTATTCAGGACTATGTGAAGGAGAAATAATATGGCAGGATTTGTAGAAAAAGGCACCATCCTGTCCCACGAGCTGGTAGGGCCGTCCATTTGGCGCATGCGCCTTGAGCTCCCGCTCATCGCCCAGCACGCCCAGCCCGGGCAGTTCATTCACGTGAAGGTGAATGATCCCTCCCTCATCCTGCGCCGGCCGATTTCCATCGCCGGAGCGGAAGCAGGTAAGGGCGTGGTGGAAATCATTTACCGCGTCGTGGGCAAGGGCACCGACGCCATGTCCCGACTCAAGATAGGGGATAAGGTGGACTGCCTCGGCCCCTTGGGCACCGCCTTCGATATGGATAAGGACCACATCGTCGGCATCGGCGGCGGCGTAGGCATCGCGCCGATCCTTTTCATGGCGCGTCGTTCGAAACCTGGCCAGATGACTGTGGTCATCGGCGGCAGAAATAAGGAAGAAGTCTTCTGGAAGGAGTTTTTCCCGAAGGATTTGAAAGAGCTCATCGTCACCACCGACGACGGCTCCTATGGCATCAAAGGCTTCTCCGTTTCTGTGCTTCCTGAGCTTTTCAAAAATGGAAACGTGGACGAAGCCTGCGTCTGCGGCCCCGGCATCATGATGCGTATCACCGCCCAGATGGCCAAGGAAGCCGGCGTGGCTTGTCAGGTCTCCATGGAGCGCCGCATGGGCTGCGGCATCGGCACCTGCCTTGGCTGCGTCTGCGACCGTGCTGACGGCAAGGGTCACTACAAGGTCTGCGTAGATGGACCGGTATTTGCGGCAGAGGAGGTTGTATTATGACAAATCTCTCCGTAAACTTCCTGGGCATTGACATGAAGAGCCCCATCATCGGCGCTTCCGGCACCGTAGGCTTTGGACTGGAGCTCGCTGAATTCATCGATATGAAGGAAATCGGCGCCATCTCCGGCAAAGGCCTCGCTCCGACGCCGTGGATGGGGAATAATGGAAATCGCATCGCGGAAACCACCTCCGGCATGCTGAACTGCATCGGCCTTGAAAATCCCGGCGCGCCGTACTTCCTGGAACACTACCTGCCGAAGGTGAAAGAGCTGGGCTGCCCCTACATTGCCAACATGGTAGGCAAATCCGTAGAGGAATACGCCGAATGTGCGAAGCTCCTCTCGGTGCCCGGCATCAGCGCTTTGGAAGTAAATATTTCCTGCCCGAACGTCAAAGTCGGCGGCGTCGCTTTCGGCACAGACCCGAAGGCAGCCGCTGCGGTCACCCGCGCTGTGAAGGACAGCACAGACCTTCCGGTCATCATCAAGCTGTCTCCGAATGTCACCGACGTAGTCTCCATTGCAAAAGCCGTAGAAGATGCCGGCGCTGATGGGATTTCCCTCATCAATACGCTCCTTGGCATCGCCATCGATACTCGCACCCGCACGCCAATCCTCGGCAACGTGACCGGCGGCCTCTCAGGCCCGGCCATCAAGCCAGTGGCTCTCCGCATGGTATGGCAGGTGGCCAAAGCCGTGAAGATCCCCGTCTGCGGCTTGGGCGGCGTCATGACCGGCACCGACGTGGTGGAATTCATGATGGCCGGCGCCAAGACCGTACAGGTAGGCACCGCCAACCTCTGCGATCCCACCGCTATGGCTAGAATCACCAAAGAGCTCAGAGCCTGGTGCGAAGCCAACGGCGTGGACGATGTGAA
This sequence comes from Agathobacter sp., assembly GCA_963657285.1. Lineage (GTDB taxonomy): Bacteria > Bacillota > Negativicutes > Veillonellales > Dialisteraceae > Dialister. Next base: position 28 of record CAVKMC010000014.1, on the reverse strand, counting down.
TGAGATCGTCGGGACGCTGAAGGCGTAA
>CAVKMC010000013.1:1129-16303 GCA_963657285.1 Agathobacter sp. | reverse complement strand
CTAATCACTAATCACTGATCACTAACCCTCACGCGTTCTGGTACGCCCGGCTGGCCAACACGCACACGTCCGGCAGGTTTCTGTATTTCTCTGCGTAGTCGCAGCCGTAGCCTACGATGAATTCGTCGGGAATTTCAAAGCCGATGTATTTGACATGGACTTCTGCTTCTCTGCGTTCCTTCTTGTCGAGACAAACGGCCAATTCTACAGATGCAGCGCCCCGGCTCTGCAGGAGAGGCAGAAGGTTCGACAGGGTGATGCCGGTGTCGATGATGTCTTCCACCACGATCACATGCTTGCCGCGGATGTCCTTGTCCAGATCCTTTTTGATTTTGACATGGCCGCTGGAAACGGTGCTATTGCCATAGCTGGAAACGCACATGGTATCCAGGGTGACCGGGAGATCGATTTCTCGCATAAGGTCGCAAAGGAATGGCATAGCGCCCTTGAGGATGCCGACCAGGACCACGTCTTTGCCTTCGTAGTCTTTGGTGATGGCTTCGCCGATTTCCTTCACTCTAGCGGCGATCTGTTCTTTGGTGACCAAAACGGTTTTGATATCTTTTTCCAAGTTTTTCATTTTTCAAACTCCTTATGTACCCAAGACAGTGTGATGAGCATACATTCCTTTTCTTCAAAAGCGGAGACATCATGCGCGCTTCCCCGTAGAAATCCGAGCCAGTACACTTCCTCCTCATCGGCCAAGATGGGCCAAAGCGGCCTTGCCGATGGCGAAATCCCGGCCTCCTGCAGCAAGCGGAAGAGTGACTTCTCTCCCGTCATTCCCCGAGGCCTCATGGAGTCCTCTTTCCTTGCCAGGCGCAAATGGACGCGCCTTCCAATTTCCAAAGGAAGCAGGCACTGATTCTTCGCAAGCACCCGCGGCCACCGGATTTCCTTCGTCATCCGCCACGGACCGCACTCTTCCTCTCCTATACTGTTGTACCCTATTATATCAGCACAGGCGGTATTATCCACCTGTTTTTTCATAAATTTTACATAATGGGAATAGAGCCGCACCAGCGGGCGTTGCCCTGTCCCTTCCTTTGTATTTCCTTCATAGAAATATAAATCATCGGCGCCCTTCTCCATCACTACGCCGGCGGCGGAGGTGACGACGCCATTCGCGCCATCGGAGGCGAGCCTTCTCATCCGCTCGATGCCCGGGAAGTCCGGCATCTCTTTGGAAATAGAAGCCGCTACCAGGAGCAGAACCCGCCGCGCGAGGGCGGTAGGGAGCTCTTCGAAATCCTTTCGGGAAATAAAAATTTCCCCGTGCCCTTCGCCGCCATAGGTCTTGATCCACCGGCGGGCCTCCTCGTCCATGTAGGCATCTTCCTCTCGGAAAATTTCTCCCATCTGCAGGAGATGGCTCGTGAGCTGCGGGCTATAGCGCAAAAGCTCCGGCAAGAGAAGGTGGCGAATTTTATTTCTATCTGCTGTCAGCTCCTCATTGGTGACGTCATGGAAATAGCGATAGGGAAAATTTTTCAAAAATTCCTCGATGTCCGCCTTCGTCACAGAAAGGAAGGGACGGATCACATCCTCATGCCGAGGGCTCATGCCGGAAAGGCCCTTCGCTCCACTTCCCCGCAGGAAATGAAAGACGATCGTCTCTGCCTGGTCATCAGCGTGATGGGCGCAAGCGATAGCATCATAGCCAGCTTCCGCCGCTACCCGCCGTAGGGCCTCATAGCGAAGCTCCCTGGCTACTGTTTCCAGCGAGCCGCCATGCTCCATGGCCCCTCGCACATCCACATCCATGCGGTAGAAGGGAATGGCAAGCTCCGCGCAGACCTGCCGTACATACTCGGTCTCCACCTCCGCTTCGTCCCGGAGATGGTGCTGCACCGTGCAGCAGCCGATGCGTAGGGACTCGCGCTTTTCTATTTCCTTCAAAAAAAGCAAAAGCCCCATCGAGTCCGGACCGCCGGACACGGCAGCCAGGATGGAGCTTCCCTTTTTCCAAAGGCTATGTTCCTTGGCATAGGAGAGAACCCTCTCCATGAAATCTTTTTTATTCTTCATTGGGCTTCAGCGTATCCGCATCCAGGAGCCCTTCCGACAGGTCCCGGTCACTCACCGTGATTTCCGAAAGAGCGAAATATTCCATCAGGCTATCGAGGATCGCCACGCCCGCCACGATGATATCCGCCCGGGCCGGGAGGAGGCCCTTCAGATGGCACTTCTCATCATAGGACATGGCAGAGAGCTTCTTCAAAATCGCAGCCACATCGTCCTGGTGGATCACATAGTCCTGCACCTTGGAGGAATCATAGACATCGAGCTCCTGCAGCACCGCCGCCAGGGACGTCACCGTGCCGCCTACAGCGATCCAGCGCTTCACATTTCTCATAGACTCCATCAAATCCGTCTGGCGGAACATTTCAAAGCAATGCTTCTTCAGCTCCGCCAACCCCCGAGCTGTGGTGGTGTCGAACTGCTTCGAGCAACGCACGCAGCCCAGTCGGAAGCTATGGCGCACGCCCACGTCGCTACCAAAACCCACGCAGAACTCCGTAGACCCGCCACCGATATCCACCACCGACGTCAGGACGCCGGATGTCCCCGCCGCGCCGATGTAGCTGTAGTAAGCCTCTTCCTTGCCCGTGAGGATCCGCACCGGTACGCCGGTTGCCGCCGTCACTTCGTCTGCGAATTCGGCGCCATTTACGGCATCCCGCATGATGGAGGTGCCATAGGCATAGATTTCACTGGCCCCGGCAAGCTTTGCCGTCGCCGTGAATTCCATCAGCGCCTTGAGCGTCCGCTCCTTCGGCCCTTCGCCAATACACGCCTTATCGGTCATCCCCTCGCCAAGGCGGGTGCTTTGTAGCTCCTTACTTACTACCTTCCAATCCCCTTTTTCATCCCTTTTGGCCATCAAAAGGCGGACCGAATTGGTACCCATATCAATGATTGCACGCATGATTCTCTCCTTTGCGAACTTCCCCCATAGGTTTGCAATAAACAGAAAAAGAGGACATAACCGACATCGTTACATCCTCCTTCTTGATTTAATCAGACCGACGCGCCCCGCGGCCGCCGCGTTTGGATTCCACATTTCGTTTCAGATCGAGAAGTCTCTCATCGCTATCCTTCAGGAAACGGTTCAGCTTATCCTCGAAGGATACCGTCGGACGGGAGGAGCGGAACGAGCTGCTCCCGGTAAACGGCCGCTTCTCTGCTGCCCTTCCCTCGGCTGCACCTTCTCCAAAGCCCTCACGCTTCTGGAAACGGTGCCCTTCTCCGGACTTTTCATGTGCCTTGGGCCCATGCTCGACCTTCTTACCCTCCGGCGCTACCGCCTGAGCCTGCTTGATCGACAATGCGACCTTTCCTCTATCGTCAATAGAAATGACCTTGACCTTTACCTTGTCCCCTACCTTCAGGTAAGCGCTCACATCACTGACATATTCATTGGCCACTTCCGAAATATGCACCAGCCCTACCTTCTTTTCCGGCAGCTCTGCGAATGCGCCAAACTTGGCGATCCCGGTAATAGTCCCTTCTACGATGTTTCCGACCTCTAAAGCCATGTGAAAAACAAAATCCTCCCCGGGGAGCAAACACACTCCCTCACCTGCGAAGCGCCGCGGCGCCTCCTTACTATGTAGAAAATATAAAATGATTATACGAAATTTTACTAGGAATAGCAATAGTCGGAGCGCGGATCCCTGAAGTGCGGAGTGAGGAGTGAGGAGTGATGGTGCGGCGCGCAAATTAAGAAGCGCCGCGAGTTTTGAAAATCAATGTGCTGACCTCTGCCCTCACTACCGTTATTCGTATAACCGTGTAACCGTTCACCGTATGTGCTTCGGCTTGTAAGAGCTCTCCGGCAAATCGCTACACCGAAGCAAGGCAGGGCTCCATTTCTTGCTATCGTTAAAAGGGGGCGGTTATCGGTTATACGGTTAACGGTTATCGGTAGTGGGGAAGCAGGCAAGCGCGTTTCTGTATTTCAAAAACTTGCGCCACTTTATGAATTGAGCGGCGCACCTCCACTCCTCACTCCTCACTTTATGGGGACGTCGCCGACCACCGATTACTAAGCTGATAGCGTTAGCCGCTCTATGTTAGCCCAACGCTAAACGCGCCCCGACTACCGATTACCGACCACTCTACGCAAAAAATCCCCCGCCGAAATTCGGTGAGGGATTTTTTTCTAAGAAATTAGCCTACGATGTTGCCAGCGTATACAGCGTATTCTTTTTCGAGAGCTTCTGCTTTCTTGGAGAGTTCTACCTGCAGGTCGGATGCGGTGTCGTAGTCGCCTGCTTCAAGAGCTTCTTTCAGCTTGGTGGTGATGGATTTGGAAGCTTTGGTGTCTTTGATCAGTTCGTATTTCTTAGCGAGGATAGCGTCCCAACGTTCTTCGTCCAGCTCGTCTTCGCTTTCCAGCTTCTTGAAGCCTTTGACGAGAGCTTCGGTAGCCGGGATGATGCGGTCAACCAATTCATTTTCCCAACGGTAAACGATGGAGTCCAGGAAGGAAGCCACGATGGTTTCGTTCAGGCTGTCGCCGGCAGTGATGACTGCGGCTTTTTCCGGAGAAGCTTTCATGGTTCTTACATTTTCCCAAACGGTTGCCGGCGGTTTGCCGAAGGCAGCGTCGCGTTCTTCCTGGGTGAAGTCTTCGAATACATTGTCTTCGCAGCGGTATGCTCTGCCTGCTTCGAGGTATTCAGCTTCTTCGCCCGGTTTCTTGGAGAGTTCAGCCAGGAGCTGTGCCGGGGTCTTGCCGGAGGTGATAGCGTAGGTGATGCCGTCCAAAGCGGTGAGGAAGAGGCAGGACGCAGCCAGGTAGGTGTTGGTGAATGGGTTCGGAGCGCGGAGCTCGAAGCGGGTAGCCTTCGGATTTTCGATGTCGCGAACCAGGCCGATGAGGATGGTTCTGTTACGGGACGGAACTTCCGGATTGTGGCCCAGGGAGGTGACGATGCAGACCGGAGCTTCGAAGCCCGGTTTCAGACGGTTGAATGCATCGGTGGTGGAGGATACGAATGGGTTGGTAGCTTCGTAGTTCTTCAGGATACCCATGATGAAGCCGTAGCCGATGGTGGAGAGGAAGTCTTCCTTCATATCCAGCGGAGCGAGGAGGTTCATGGATTTACCGTTTTTCAGAGTAGCGCAGATGCCTACGTGGGTGTGTTCACCGCTGCCTGCTACACCGATGATCGGTTTTGCCTGGAAGGAAACGTCGAGGCCGTATTTGCGGAATACTTCACGGATGACGATGCGGGCTTCCAGTTCGTTGTCTGCTGCCTGCAACGGATTCATGGAGAAGAGCCAGTCCAATTCCAGCTGTTCGCATACGTCTACGGTGTGGCCTGCATCATCGACCTTCGGTTTGATACCGCCGACTTCTTTGTGGCCCATTTCTACATGCATGCCGCGAGCATCCAGTTCTTCGATGGCTTCTTCCATGGCAGTGCGGACATTGCCGCGCATTCTCTGCCAGTACTGTTCCTGCAGTCTCTGGGAAATGGAGAGGTGCTGAACGGTTTCGGTTTCGCTCGGGGTCTTGACCCAGAATTCCAATTCGGTGCCGATGGTGAATTTGATGTCTTCAATGTCATCGAAGTTCACGCCTTCCATGCCTTTGATCACTTTGCCGCCGGCCAGGAGCTCTTTCAGCTTAGCGCCTACATACGCGCAGGAGTCTTTCAGGATGGCACGGGAGTCGATGTATTTGCCGTTGTGGAGCAGGAAGCATGGAATGCGGAGGGTGCCTACCGGACGACCATTGCTGTAGAGGTTTTCTTCGTTGTAATCAACGTACCAGTTCACGGTGGGGTCAGCGACCATATCTACGCGCGCATCGTTCAGGGTAGCGATGTTCATGAGAACGACGGAGGAGCCGTCGGTCTGTACAGCTGTGCCAGCGAAGAAGTCATCGTAGTTTTTCAGGAACAGTTCGATCGGCACCTTTTCATCGGTGTCGTTACCGGCGAGATCGATGCCGACAAGGGATACGAAACGGATTTCCGGATGGGTTTTCAGCAGGCCCAGGACGCCTTCTTTGCCGAATTCACCGGATGGGATGTAGTAAAGCAGATCGTTGTTAATCATTTTGAATTCCTCCTAAAAAAATATTTTTTATGTCTATGAAATGGATGTATACAGGATTACTTTCAAATTTCTTGCTGGCGGAACCCCATGATGGAGTTGCCATATTGTTTTTTCCAAAGGATTCTCATATTTCCAGAAAAACACCCCCTTGGCCGAAGCCATGATTTGAAATATAAAAATGACCCATCCTGCGCGTAGCATGAATGGGTCATCTTTGGCCTGTTGTTTTATTGTAATGAAGATTTCGAAAGCGCTTCGGTTAGTCGAGAATATTCAGCGCATAGACGCGGTATTCTTTTTCCAAAGCCTCTGCTTTCTTGGCGATTTCCTGCTGCAGATCCGAAGCGGTGTCATAGTCACCGGCTTCGAGAGCTTCCTTCAGGCGGGTGCAGAGACATTTCTGATCGTCTGTATCCTTCGCCAGCTCGATGCGCTTTGCCTTGATGGCTTTCCAACGCTTTTCGTCGAGCTTATCATCATTATCCAATTTTTTATATCCTCTCACAGCAGCTTCGGTGCCTGGAATGATGCGATCAATGAGCTCATTCTTCCAACGGTACACGATGGATGCCATGAAGGAGTCTACGATCTGGGCAGAGAGTGTGCCGCCCTTGGTGAGGGCTTCCACCTTGTCCGGATTGGCTTTCATAATTTTTACATTTTCCCATACCGTAGCCGGCGGTTTGCCGAATACAGCGTCTCTTTCCTCCTGGCTGTAGTCTTCGAATACGTTTGCTTCGCAGCGGTATTCTCTATCCTTGGCCAGGTAGTCTGCTTCTTCCCCTGCTTTCTTGGAGAGCTCGGCTAAGAGCGCTTCCGGAGATTTGCCGGAGGTCACTGCATACTCGATGCCGTGAAGAGCGGTGAGGTAGAGGCAGGAAACAGCGAGATAGGTATTGGTGAAGGGGTTCGGCGCGCGGAGCTCGAAGCGGGTAGCTTTCGGATTTCCGATGTCGCGGATGAGCCCGATCAAGATGGATCTATTTCTAGAAGGAAGCTCCGGCTTGTGTCCCAAAGAGGTGACGATGCATACCGGCGCTTCGAATCCCGGTTTCAAACGGTTGAAGGCGTCTGTGGTGGAAGAAACGAATGGATTGGTGGCTTCGTAGTTGTTCAGGATGCCCATGATGAAGCCATAGCCGATGGTAGAAAGGAAATCGGCTTTCATATCTTCCGGCGCCAGGAGATTGATGGTCTTGCCATTTTTCAGAAGGGCTGCAAAACCTACATGGGTGTGTTCGCCGCTGCCGGCTACGCCATGAATCGGTTTCGCGCGGAAGGAAACGTCCAGTCCATTTCTTCTGAATACTTCACGAATGACGATGCGAGCTTCCAGCTCATTGTCGGCTGCCTGCAGCGGATTGGTGGAGAAGAGCCAGTCCAATTCCAGCTGTTCGCATACGTCGAAAATATTTCCATCATCATCGACCTTCGGCTTGATGCCGCCCACTTCTTTGTGGCCCATTTCTACATGCATGCCCCGAGCATCGAGTTCTTCAATGGCCTGTTCCATAGCGGTGCGGACATTGCCGCGCATGCGCTGCCAGTACTGTTCCTGGAGGCGCTGGGAAATGGAAAGGTGCTGCACCGTTTCCTTTTCGCTGGGCGTTTTCACCCAGAATTCCAGCTCGGTGCCGGTGGTGAAGACGATGTCCTGGATTTCAGAGAATGGGAAATTTTCCATCCCTTTCACCTGGGCGCCTACCAAAAGCTTTCTAAGGCTGTCGGCTACGTACTCGCAGGATGCTTTCAGGATGGAGCGGGAGTCGATGTAATGACCATTGTGGATGAGGAAGCTCGGGATCCTGAGCGTACCGATGGGAAGCCCGGTCTCTTCATCGATGTTGTCATCATTATAGTCTACATACCAATTCACGGTGCTGTCGGCTACCATGTCCACACGAGCATCGTTCAAGGTCGCAATATTCATAAATACCACAGAGGAGCCGTCGGTCTGGACAGCTTTTCCTGCGAAGAAATCTTCGTAGTCCTTCATGAAGATTTCCATGGGAATACGTTCATCTGTGTCATTGCCTGCTAAATCGATGCCCACCAAAGAGACGAATCGAATTTCCGGATGCTGAGCCAGGAGCGAAAGTACCCCTTCTTTGCCATACTGACCAGCGGGAACGCAGTACAATAAGTTTTTGTTCATTTGAGTCCTCCTATAGACTTTCTTGAAACATCGCCATTTTTTTGATTCATAAGTTTCTATATGTGACAATAGAAAATGACCCATCCCGAATGGAATGAGTCATCTTTGACGCAGCATATGAACTTATGCACTAAGGATACACCACGCTTCTTACTTTGTCAAGCCTAAAGCTTACGCCAAGAGCTTCCGAACAATCTGATTAATCAGCTTGCCGTCAGCCTGTCCTTTCAGCTTCGCCATGACAGCTTTCATCACAGAGCCCATGTTTTTCTGCCCAGGATCCATCGCATCCACGATTTCCTTCACTGCTGCTTCGACGGCTTCTGCTGTCATTTCTGCAGGAAGGTACTTTTCCAGTACATCGATTTCTGCTTTGGTCTGCTTAACCAGGTCTTCTCTCCCGGATCCATCAATTTCAGCGAGAGTTTCCTTACGCTGCTTGACTTCTTTGCGGAGTACGGCAAGAACCTGATCATCATTGAAGTCCGCGTGTCCGTCGTCGATTTCAGCCTGCCGAATATGCGCACGAGCCATACGGATCGTATTCAGTGCAAGCTTACCTTCTTCTTTCGCTTTCATGGCTTCTTTCATATCCACCATGAGCTGTTCTTTAATTGACAAAACCAATCACCTTACAACCTATTACTTAAACTTACGTTTTCTAGCGGCTTCAGATTTCAGTTTACGTCTAACGCTGGGCTTTTCATAATGTTCACGTTTTCTTACTTCAGAAAGAACCCCGGCTTTTTGGCAGGAACGTTTAAATCTGCGAAGAGCACTATCAAGAGTTTCGCCCTTTTGAACTTTGATTTCAGACATCTATATCCCTCCCTCCCAATAAGACTGATGGGGTGCTATTGCACACTTATACAGTATAAATGACAATGTCATTTATGTCAATCTGTTTTAGAAATAATTGAGAAATTTTGGTGGTCAGTGGCCGGGGATTAGTAATTGGTGGTCAGTGGTCAGTAATTAGTACGCGTCTGGCATTAGAGGAGAGCTTTTCCGTTTTCCTTTTTTCTGAATGAAATCCTTCAGCTATAAAGGAAAAAGGGGAAGCTGCCGCCGAAAGTCAAATGCGTACTGACCACTAATCACTAATTACTTTTCTTCCGGAAATGGCGGCCATCCCATTTCTTTGCCACCGATGATGTGGGCGTGGAAATGGAAAACAGACTGGCCGGCTTTGGCGCCGGTATTCATCACCAGGCGGAAGCCGTCTTCCTTCAGGCCTGCTTCTTCAGCGATTTTCTTCACAACCAAGAAGAAATCAGCGAAGTATTTGTTGTACTCTTCATCGAAAGCCAGGATGTTGTCTACATGATGCTTCGGGATCAGAAGAATGTGCACCGGAGCCGCCGGCTCGATGTCCTTGAATGCGAACCAGTTTTCATCTTCATAGACCTTGGTGCTAGGAATTTCGCCTTCTGCGATTTTACAGAAAATGCAATCTGCCATGATGTTGCCTCCTTGTATATGTTATAGAAATAAATGATGGTGTGGTTTAGTGATCAGTGATCAGTAATCAGTGATCACTGATCGCTAATTACTACACCCACCAATCCTTCATCGGTCACCCGCTCCACCTGTACCTCATACATATGTCCCCGCTCGATGCCTTCGCTTTGGATGGTGACGCGGATGTATTCGTCGGTGAGGCCTTCGTACCAGCCGTCTTTGATTTCTTCGGCGAGGACGTGGACAGTCTTGCCCAGAAACTGCGAGCGGTAGGCGAGAGCGATCTTGTCCTCTAGCTCCTGCACGCGGTGGACGCGGTCCTTTTTCACTTCATTGGATACCTGATTCGGGTAAGTGGCCGCCGGGGTGCCGGTGCGCTGGGAGTAAGGGAAGACGTGGATGCCGGAGAACTGGATTTCCTTCAAGGTTTCCAAGGTTTCCTGGAAATTCTCCTCTGTCTCCCCTGGGAAGCCGACGATGAGGTCGGTGGTGAGGGCGAGGCCCGGGATTTTTTCACGCAGCTCGGAAATGAGAGCTTTGTACTTCGGGAGCCGGTAGTGGCGGTTCATCCCTTTCAGCACGCTATCAGAGCCGGACTGGATGGGTAGATGTAAGTGACGGCATACCTTCGGCTCGTCCTGAATAATTTGAATCAATTCTTCGGATAGCTCCACAGACTCGATGGAGCCCAAGCGGATACGAAGGAGATCAGGAATCTGAACCAGCTCAGAAACGAGCGTGGAGAGGGACGTGCCATCGTGCAAATCCTTGCCGTAATTCCCCAAGTGAATGCCGGTCAGCACCACTTCGCGATAGCCGCGGGCCACCAGCTTTTTGATTTCTGCCACCGCATCAGATTGCTTTCTGGATTTCAAACGGCCGCGAGCGTAAGGAATGATGCAGAAGGTGCAATAGTTATCGCAGCCCTCCTGCACTTTGATGAAGGCGCGGGTCTTCACTTCCCCTTCCGGGTCTACCTCCATATTTTCGAAGTCCTTCACCTTCATGATGTCGACCACTTCATTCAAAGGGCCGTCACTATTTCTAGCCGCTTCCACATACTCGACGATCTTCGTGCGGTTCTGATGTCCTACGATGACATCGATGTCCCCCATCTGCTCAAACACTTCGGGAGCCAGCTGGGCATAGCAGCCCGCCACGGCGATGACTGCTTTCGGATGAGCCCGGCGGATACGGCGCACCATCTGTCTGGATTTCCTGTCACCTACACTGGTGACGGAGCAGGTATTGATGACGTACACATCCGCATCGTCACCCTCTGCCTGGGCGTAGCCATTTCGAATGAAAAGGGTACGCATCGCATCGCTGTCATACTGATTGACCTTGCAGCCAAGCGTGATGAAGGATACGGTCTTCTGAGTTTCTACATTTTTATTTTCCATGGCTTCTATTATAGCACAGGCGGGAGGGAATAGGGATAGGAGGTTAGTGATCAGTGGTCAGTGGTCAGTGATTAGTGATCAGTAGTCGGGACGCGCGTACCGCCTCATACATCATCCAGCCTGCGGCCACCTTCTTTAAGGAATTAGGCAAAATTGAGGAAGCAGCCAAACGCGTCCTGATCACTAACTACTGATCACTAAAGCACAAAAGAGCCGCGCCTTTTCCAAAGCGCAGCTCTTTTGTATTTCAAAAAATTATTCAATGATCATGAGGAGGTCAGCGGACTCGATGCGCTGTCCTGCCTTCACGTGGATTTCGCTGACGATGCCATCGATGGGCGCAGTGATGGTGGTTTCCATCTTCATGGCTTCGGTGACGATGATCGGGTCGCCCTTCTTCACGGAGGAGCCCTTGTCTACCAGGAGTTTCACCACGGAGCCGGAGAGGGTAGCGCCTACTTCGCCGGGGATGTCCTTGTCGGCTTTTCTAGAAGCGTTGGCAGACTCTGCTACGTGCGCGTCATGGACTTTGATTTCACGAGGCATGCCATTCAGCTCGAACTGCAGCTCTCTATTGCCTTCGCTGTCCGGCTTGGTCACGTTGTCGAGCTTCACCAGGAGCATCTTACCTTCTTCGATGTCGATGCGGATTTCTTCGCCCGGTCTCATGCCGAAGAAGTAGGTCGGGGTGTCGAGGAGGGACAGGTCGCCGTACTTATGATAGCGTTCCATGTAGTCGCTGAATACCTTCGGGTAGATGCAGTAGGAAGAAACGTCTTCTTCGCGAGTGGGGATGTGTTTTTCCTTCATTTCCATCTTCACATCTTCGAAGTCTACGTCTACCGGCTGGCTTTCCAGGTGCGGAGCCTGGCCGCGGAGGATGATCTGCTGCAGCTTTTCCGGGAATCCGCCGTAAGGAATACCCAGCTTGCCGTCGAAGAAGTCCACGACGGACTGCGGGAAGTCCAGGGTGTCGCCCTTCGCATAGATGTCTTCTTCGGTGAGGTGGTTCTGCACCATGAAGAGGGTCATGTCGCCTACGACCTTGGAGGACGGGGTAACCTTAATGATATCGCCAAACATCATATTGACCTTGGCATACATGCGGCAAACCTCCGGCCACTGATCGCCGAGGCCCACAGCGGTGGCCTGCTGGCGCAGGTTGGAGTACTGTCCGCCAGGCATTTCATGCTGGTAGAGGGTGGTATTCGGGTTCGCCATCTTCGCATCCACGCCTGCATAGTACGGGCGGACGCTCTGCCAGTAGCGATCGATGGTTTCCAAAGCTTCGATGTCGAGCTTCGGCTGACGCGGATTGTTCTGCAGCGCGTAGTACATGGAGGTCATGGACGGCTGGCTGGTGCCGCTAGAAAGAGCGCTGGTGGCTACGTCCAGGATGTCTACGCCGGCCTCGACTGCTTTCGCATAGGTGTAAATGCTGCAGCCGCCGCCTTCGTGGGTATGGAGATGGATCGGCAGATCTACGGCGTCCTTCAGCGCGGAAATCAAGGTGTAAGCGGCTTCCGGTTTCAGAAGGCCGGCCATATCCTTGATGGCGATGATGTTCGCGCCGGCATCCTTCATCTGTTTCGCCAGATCAGTGTAGTACTGGAGAGAATATTTCTGGCGCTTCGGATCCATGATGTCGCCGGTGTAGCAGAAGCAAGCTTCAGCGAGCTTTTCTTTCTTGCGGACCTCATCAATGGTGATGGTCATATGGTTCAGCTGGTTCAGGCAGTCGAAGATACGGAATACATCGACGCCATTGTCAGCGGCCTGGTCGATGAAGTGACGCACTACATTTTCCGGATAATTCGTGTAGCCAACGGTGTTCGCGCCGCGGGTCAGCATCTGGAATAGGATATTCGGTGCTGCCTTTCTCATCTGGCGCAGTCTTTCCCATGGGCTTTCGTCCAGGAAACGGTACGCTACGTCAAAGGTCGCGCCGCCCCAGTTTTCGAAGGAGAAGAGCTGCGGCACATGGACAGCGGTGTAGTGGATGGCGTTCATGATGTCATGGGTTCTCACGCGGGTAGCCAGGAGGGACTGGTGCGCATCGCGGTAGGTGGTGTCCATGAACATGACTTCCTTCTGATCCATGACCCACTTCGAGAATTTTTCCGGTCCCATTTCATCCAGGAGCTGGCGGGTGCCTCTCGGTGCTTCTTCCTTGTCTGCATCGAGGACAGGCGGGAGTACGAAATTCGGCTTATCCTGATGGCCGGCGCCGGCATAGCCATTGACGGTGATTTCCCCGATATAGGAGAGGAGCTTCGTGCCGCGGTCGGAAATCATATCCGGTTCCTGCAGGAGCCACGGATTTCTATCGATGTAGTTGACATCGCAGAGGCCTTCCTGGAAATCGCGGGTGCGGAGCATATTCTGCAGGAAATAAATATTCGTCTTCACGCCGGAAATGCGGAATTCATCCAGGCAGCGGAGCATCTTGTGGATGGTTTCCTTCGCATGGAGCGCATGAGCGGTGACCTTAACAAGCAGGGAGTCATAGTATGGAGTGATGACAGCGCCGGTGTAAGCGGTGCCTGCATCGAGACGGATGCCCGGGCCGCCACCAGAGCGGTATGCGATGATCTTGCCGGTGTCAGGCATGAAATTGTTCTGCGGATCTTCGGTGGTGATACGGCACTGGATCGCTACGCCTTTGTACCAGATTTCATCCTGCTGACCGATGGCAATTTCCGGTCCGTCCAATGCGTAGCCTTCGGCAATGAGGATCTGGCTCTTCACGATGTCCACATTGGTGATCATTTCGGTGACGGTATGTTCTACCTGTACGCGGGGGTTGACTTCGATGAAATAGAAATGCTTTTCATCCTGGTCTACCAGGAATTCTACGGTGCCGGCATTGATGTAGTTGACGTTCTTCATCAGCTTGACAGCGGCGTCGCAGATTTCCTTGCGGAGCTGCTGCGGCAGCGACCAAGCCGGAGCCATTTCGATGACCTTCTGATGACGACGCTGAATGGAGCAGTCACGTTCGAAGAGGTGGATCACATTGCCATGTTCGTCGCCCATGACCTGCACTTCGATGTGCTTCGGGTTCATGATGCATTTTTCTACATATACTTCATCATCGCCGAAAGCCATCTTCGCTTCCGAGCGCGCACGGTTGTAAGCCTCTTCCAGGTCTTCCATGCGGTCTACATTTCTCATGCCGCGTCCGCCGCCGCCATTGACAGCCTTGATCATGACCGGCAGGCCATAGGTTTCAGCGAAAGCCTTCACTTCAGAGAAATCATGGACAGCGCCATTGGTGCCGGGGATCATGGGGATCTTCGCCTTTTCTGCCTGGATGCGGGCATTGACTTTGTCGCCGAACATGATGAGGTGTTCTACCTTCGGTCCGATGAAGATGATGCCTTCCTCTTCACAGCGGCGTGCCAGTTTCGCATTTTCAGCCAGGAAGCCGTAGCCCGGATGGATAGCGTCTACGTCATGCTCTTTACAAATACGAATGATGTCTTCGATGTCCAGGTACGCATCGATAGGCTTATCCCCTTCGCCGACCAAGTACGCTTCATCCGCACGGTTGCGGTGAAGAGACAGGATATCCTCTTTGGAATAAATAGCCACGGTACGAATGCCCATTTCACTGCAGGCACGGAATACGCGGATCGCAATCTCACCGCGGTTTGCTACCAGGACTTTACGAATTCGTCTCATGAAATTCACCCTCACAATAAAAAAGAATGATACAGATCATTCGGATACGCTTCTTTGCGTTTGATAGTACCATTTTACTAGCGCCATGGAGAAAATTCAATAGCCCCTAATGAATTAGTATCAATTATAATTTCAATAAATAATATAAATGAAATGGAATTCCTTTGTTATCATATTGATTAAAGCGGAAATATGTTTTTTCATCTATGCTTTAAACGAACGATTCATTCTATCTATCGTTTAAAAGTAGTCGGTACGCATTTACCTGCTTCGTCATAGCTTGGAGCCGTGAGCCTGGAGCTTGGAGCTCGGCTAGTGGCAGTAAGCATGCTTAGCAGTAAAAGCGCGAGGCACTTTGCCCGCTTATTCGAAACGCAGTTAAATACCGAGTGTCGCTAA
>CAVKMC010000013.1:0-1119 GCA_963657285.1 Agathobacter sp. | reverse complement strand
GTCGCTAACCGAGCTCCAAGCTCCAAGCTAAAAGCTCAAAGCTATGAGGAGGCAGGTAAGCGCGCCCCGACTACAAAAAAAGCAGCTCCGAAGAGCTGCTCTCGCATTTCTTATAACTCTACTGCCTTTCTCAAAGCCATGAGATTTTCTTCCGGTGCCGATGGATTCACCACGCAGCCCGGGCCGAGGATGAGGCCTTTGCCTTCTACCTGTTCGATGGCGTCCTTCACATGGGCGGTGATTTCTTCCGGTGTGCCTTCGAGGATGATGTCGTCATATTTCAAAACGCCATCCACGAAGTACGGCGCCGACTTGATGCCCGCCAGGAGACACTTGTCTGTCAGAGCTCTCGCTTCCTTCAGGGACGGGAAGGTATGGCGGTCATGCCAGTTCACGCAGTTGATCGGGTAATCGGCCACTTCCTTGAAATAAATATCTTCGCCATGGATGTGAGCCACATTGAACCAGGTCTTCTTCGCGTAGGATTTGATGACCTGGAGATCATAGAAGGCGGCGAATTCTTCAAACTGCGCCAGGCTCATCATAGGCTTTACGGCGTTCTGGGTAGCGAAGAAGAAGCCGTCTACGCCGGCGTCGATATTGTAGCTGACGAAGTCCAAGGTGGTGGCGGTGATGGCTGCCAGCGCATGGTGCACAGCAGCAGGATTTTCCACCATATCCGTGAGGAGGCGGTCGCCGGCCATTTTCTTCAGCGTAGAGAAGGGGCTGAAGATGGTCTGGATGATGGGCGTGCCTTCCTTGCGACGCTTCACCAATTCGCGGGCAAATTCCACCTGCTTGCCATAGGTGCCCTGGATGGCCGGGATGGCCTGCACCTTGCTGTAGTCCTCCACAGACTGGATAGCGAATTTCTTCACGATCGGTTCCTTGTGAGCGTCACAGTAAATGGTGATCTGATTGCCAAAGTCCTGGGTGCTGTAGAGACCGAATGGCATCATCTTGATGTAGTCGAAGTCATACTTCTCCGTCAGCTCCACTTCCGCTTCCGCCAAGGAAATGGGATCCTGATCGAACTCGGACAAATGCATCCAAGCCCCCACCGGCACGCGATCCACATCCTTCGACGCCAGAGCCGCTCTGATACGTTCTTCTCTATTC
>CAVKMC010000012.1:0-16350 GCA_963657285.1 Agathobacter sp. | reverse complement strand
AGGGTTCAGGGTTCAGGGTTCGAGGTTCAAGGGAAGGTGCGCCGCACAATTCATAAAGCGGCGCGAGTTTTGGAAAGAGACAAACGCGTTTACCCATTTCAAAACTCGCGGCGCTTTTTAATTTGTGCGCCGCACCACCCCTTGAACCTTGAACCTTGAACCTTGAACCCTTTGATACGTTGCTATTCTTCGAGAATGTGCAGCGTCACTTAGTCATCTCTATCTACTTTGTACTTTCTCTCCAGCTCTTTATAGGTATCGAGGCCGATGATGCTGTTGAAGCGACCGAATTCGATCATGTCTTTGATATGCGGTTCGGTGGTGCCCTGGGTGTTCAGGGTGCTGAAGAGGTCGTAGAGGGATTTGGAAATGGTGTATACAGCGCTGCATGCCCAGAAAACTACGGAGAATCCCATTTCCTCCAGCTCCTTCGCGGTGAGGAGCGGGGTCTTGCCGCCTTCGATCATGTTGGCTACATAGTAAGCGCCGGTGCCTTCCATGGCGCGGGCGAATTTTTCCAGCTCTTCCAAGCTGCCGATGCCGTCGGCGAAGCAGATCTCTGCGCCGGCGTCAGCGTAGCGCTTGCTTCTTTCGATGGCGTCATCGATGCCATACACCGCGCGGCTGTCGGTGCGGGACATGATCATGGTCTGTTTGTCCAAGCGTGCGTCTACGGCCGCTCTGATTTTCTGCGCGTGTTCCTCTGCGGAAATGACCTGCTTGCCTTCCATGTGTCCACAACGCTTCGGCCAAGCCTGGTCCTCGAAGAAAATGCAAGCCGCGCCGGCCTGTTCAAACATCTGCTCCGTGCGGATGATGTTGAGAGCATTGCCGTAGCCCGTGTCGCCGTCGGCCATGACCGGGATGTCCACAGCGCTGCAAATGCCGGAGAGCTGCTCTACCATTTCCGAGCAGGTGAGAAGTCCCAC
The DNA here is from genome assembly GCA_963657285.1 of Agathobacter sp. Lineage (GTDB taxonomy): Bacteria > Bacillota > Negativicutes > Veillonellales > Dialisteraceae > Dialister. The sequence continues at coordinate 15,421 of CAVKMC010000012.1, read as the reverse complement.
GTCCGGCTGGCCGAGGCGGGAAGCGGAGACGGAGTAGCCGCCCATGATGACTGTGGGGAGCCCTGCCTTCTCGGCGATCTTTGCAGTCAGCGCATCACCGACGCCCGGGGCAATCATGATGTGGCCGGATTTCAAATTTTCACGGAATAAAATTCTTTTTTCAGTTGCTGTTCTCATTATGGTTCCTCCTTCAGGAAATAGGGATGAGGGATAGGGCCCGCTTACCTGCTTCGTCATAGCTAGGAGCTTGGAGCTGGGAGCTTGGAGCTTCTTTAGCGTCAGTAGGCATGCTATACGTTAGAGACATTATGTTCCTGCCAAGCATGCTTACTGGACGCCAGCCGAGCTCCAAGCTCCAAGCTGAAAGCTCAAAGCTATGACGATGCAGGTACGCGCGCCACTGGGCCACCTAACTAAAACGCCTCCCCGACGCTAAAAGCATCAGGGAGGCGCTTCGGCGCGGTACCACTCCTGTTTTCACTCAGCCATCGTATAAGTCATATCGACACACATAAAAACGCCCCTGTCCATCTGGACAAGGGCGATGTACGCGGTACCACCTTGCATTATACTTAGGCTTATCCTTAACGCGGATCAACGCTTGCTTACTCACTTCAGCATCGAGCTCCCGGGTGACACGCTTCTCTTCCATACCGGTTCCCATCCTCCCGGCTCTCTGTGATTTCCAAAAAAGCTTAATCCCGCTCATCGCTTGGTTATGAAATTAACGGTTGTATTATACGGCATGAAAGCGGGAGGTGTCAAGGGCTGGAGATTTCGTAGTCGGTGACCGATGTCGAAAGTGAGGAGTTAGGAGTGAGGAGTGAGGAGTGGTGGTGCGCCGCATCAAATTATAAAGCGGCGCGAGTTTTTGAAATAGGTAGACGCGCGTGCCTCTCCCCACTACCGCGAACCGTTAACCGTAGTGGGGAGAGAGGCACGCTGACTTTTCAAACTTGCGGCGCTTCTTAATTTGTGCGCCGCACCTCCACTCCTCACTCCTAACTCCTAACTCCTAACTATTACGATCTCATCCCCGCCCGGAGCCTTTTCAGCACGTTCCTTCCGATTTCCATATTCCAGTACGCATAGACGTAGGCCTCCAGGATGAAGATGAGGGCGAAGATGCCCATACCTACAGTGGTGAAGGCGGCCTTCTCAGGATTCGGATCCAGGGAGAAGAGTGAGGAAATCGGGCCCCAGATCCAGCGGACCAGGGAGGCCAGGCGCTCGATGGCAGCCGAGAGGGCGTCGGCGATGCCCAAGATGTAAATGGAGAAGACCACCTTATAGGTCATTTCCACCAGGAAAGCAAGGCTCGTTAAGTGCCAGGTGAGACGGCTTGATAGCTGATGGACGAAGCCGTAGCCCAGCGCCAGTCCCAAAGCGGCGGCGTAGAAGGCGGTGGTGAGTCCGATTTCCGGGCCGCCAAAAATATTGACCAAAAGAATTTCCGCCACCGCGGTCCCCACGCCCCAGCGCATGCCGTGCAAGGCGCAGATCACCGCGATGGGCACCGCCGATGCCATCATGGTGAAGGCCACCAGGAAGGGCATGAAGAGCTTCAATAGCACCAGGATCGCCGTGATGGCAGCGGCCGCCGCCGCCTCGGTGAGGTATTTCGTTTTTCGTACAGATGCATTGGTTGGGGTCATAAATTGGGTTACGTTCCTTTCAAGTGATGCGGGATACCTGCTCCCTCATAGCTTTGAGCGAGGAGCTAGGAGCTGGGAGCTCTATTGGCGTCAGTAGACACGCTATGCGTTAGAGGCATTGCGTCTCCGCTAAGCAGGCCTACTGACACTAGCCGAGCTCCAAGCTCCTAGCTCCAGGCTCAAAGCTATGACGAAGCAGGTACGAGCGCTTCCATTATCTTATTCGTTCAAAAGCTCTTCCTTCTCCGCCCGTGTGAGCTGCTTGATGCGGTACTCCTGGCTCCTAGCTTCGTGCTCGGTCTCCCATTCATGATACCACACCAATTCCACCGGCCGGCGGCTTTTGGTATATTTCGCGCCCCGGCCTTTGTTGTGCGTCTCCACACGACGCGCCACGTCGTCCACGGTGAAGCCGGTGTACAGCGTCCCGTCGGAGCAGCGGACGATATAAGTGAAGTATTTTCTTTTTTCTTTCATAGCATTATAAGGATAAGGGATATGAGACTTGAGATAGGGCGCGTTTGACTGCTTCTACATAGCTAGGAGCTTTGAGCCTGGAGCTTGGAGCTCGGCTAGTGCCACTTATCATTTAACCCCGTTAAGGAAAAGCGAGCGAAGTACTCCCGCCACTACTGTATAGCTTGCCTACTGACTCCGAAAAAGCTCCAAGCTCCTAGCTCCTAGCTCCTAGCTATGCCTGCGCAGGCTCGCGGGCCTTATCCCTTTTTAATACCACTCATTGATCCAATTCTTTTCCTTCGGCAGCATGGCGTCGGCGAGCTTGGTGATGCGATTTCTTTCCTCCTCGTCCTTGGTGAGCCAGGTGGCTTTGTCCATGGCCATGAGCTCGGAGAAATCAGCGGCGCCGAAGAAGAGCTCGGCCAGGCTTCCCGCGGAGATGGAGAACGCGGGCTCGGGGATGTGGGCGCCCAGCTTTAGACCGGAAATATCTTCGATGTGACATTTGAGTGAATAGAAGACATCCTCCTTCAGCGCATGGATGGCGCCGCGTTCGGCGCGAAGGACGTAGATGCCGCTATTTCCGGGGAGGAAGGAGTCCACCAGCTGGAAGGCGAATTCGCCCGAGAGCCCCGGCGCGGCGGAAAAGCCGTCGAAGGCTGCCACGGGATCCAGCACGCGGCCGAGCATGTAGGGGAAGGATTTATTTTCTATATAGCAATGCTCCGCGCCGTCGGGCCAGTAGCGATAGGAGCCGTCGTCCAATGGCTCCTGCCAGGTCACGCGATCCACGGAGCCCTGGTGGCCGGCGAGAAAGGCATAGAGTCCCTTGCGCCCCGCTTCGGAGGCGAAGGCCATTTCGGAAACGGAAAGATTTCTATCATCGATGGAGTAACAGAGATAGCCCGCCGGTCCCTTGTCATCATAGACGAGAACGACGAAACCTTCGAGGAGCGCGCCTTCGATGTGGCGCTTCCAGGAGGCTTCATTTCTTATGGCATAGCCATTTCGTTTCGCCGTGAAGGCGTCGTAAATGGCAGCGAGCTCCTTCCAATCCGATGGATCATTCACCATGCGCGAGGAGCGGGCGCGCTTCCCAAGGGGCGCGAGCCTTTCCGGCGCGGCGCTCCTCGCCCAATGATGATCGTAAAATCCAAAGCCCATAGGAAAATAGAAGGACGCCGCCGAGGGCATGAGGATAGAAATCGATTTCCCTTCCTTTAGGGACAGGTGGAAGGCGCCGCGGATGAGCTCCTTCGCCAGTCCCTGCCCCCTAGCCGCCGGATGGGTGGCCACGCCGACGATGTAGTCTGCGGCGTAGATATTTCCTCGCACAGAAATCTCATAAGGCCGCCGATGAAGATCGCAAGCCGCGCCACTGGCCTCTTCGCCGATGAGCACCTCCGCCGGACGGCAGAGCTTTTCGAAATACCAATCAAAGAAAGGATCCCCGGGCTTCTCAAAGGCGTAGCTCCAAAGGGACCGCACCACGTCCATGTCTTTTTCATCTGCTTTTCGGATTTGCATTTTCGTCACCTTTATTCTGGGGCAAAAGTAAAGCGAGATTTCCTGCGCCCTCATAGCTTTGAGCTAGGAGCTTGGAGCTTCGTTGGCGTCAGTAGGCATACTGAGCAGCGAAGCCAGGAGTTTCAGGGGCCGTAAGCAGGATACGCGATCAAGTCATTGCGTCTCCGTTAAGCATGCCTACTAAACTCTAGCCGAGCTCCAAGCTCCCAGCTAAAAGCTCCTAGCTATGACGAAGCAGGTAAGCGCATCGCACAACTACTCCTTCAATTTCACGTCATACTTCACTGTCAAATGGTCCGGATTGTATCCCAGCTTCGCTTCGCGGAGGCCCGGGAGGCCCAAGTCCTCTTCTCGATTTACAAATTCAGTGTCCGCAAATTCGTGGATCAGGAAATCGCGGTTGATGGCTTGGTAGAGGCCGCGGATTTCAGGATTGGCTTTTTCAAAAATAATATGAGCCATCTTGTCATTCACCAGGTCACCATTGGTGAAGGCCTCCACCTTGCCGTAGATGCGGATGAGCGCGCCCTTGATGTGGAGCTCGTCCCAGTACGCAAAGCAGCGGCGGATGGCCGCCTCCTCGTCCTCGATGTCGCCGTGGCGGACGAACCAGTCGTGAATGCCTTCGAGAGCGTCCTCGCGATTTTCTTTCGTGATCGGTTCGTACTGATAATCCGAGTACTGGCGCAGGAAGCTATTCAGATGATTTTTCTTCATGCGGAATTTTTTCCCGGGTAGGGAAATCATATCCGCCGTGCGATACACATACTCCTCGGTGTCTCTATTTTCCAGGAAATCATATTTCCCCGGGCAGAGCCGCTCGATTTCATCCTTCACCCAAGGGGACGCGGAAATGAGACGGAAGGGGATGCCCAGCTTGTCATACTCCTCATGCACCAGCGCGAGGCCACGGACGAAGCTCTCCGGCGATTTCGCAAAGGGCGGCATGAAGAAGGTGTCCTTCCCGCTGCCGGCGCGGATGAAAAGAATCCCCTCCTCCTCGGCCCAGGACGTGCCGAAGGCATCCTGCCACAGGAAGAGCGTATTGAAGGTGCAGTCGATTTGCTCGTAATGATGCACATGGAAATAGCTGTCGATGAGCTCTTTGTCTTCTATTCGAAAGGGTTTGAAGTCCATAAAAAATTTTCTCCTTCTCTGTATCACAGGATTTTCTCAAAAGTATATTTAAAATTTTGAATACTATTCTTATTGTAGCACAAGCCCGCAAGAGCGATTAGAAATAAGAACCGCGTACCTGCCTCGTCATAGCTTTGAGCTAGGAGCTTGGAGCTGGGAGCTCGGCTAGTGGCACTTGGCATTTAACTGCGTTAGGAGAAAGCGAGCGGAATACTCCTGCCGCCATCGTGTAGCATGCTTACTGACGCCAATGAAGCTCCAAGCTCCCAGCTCAAAGCTCCTAGCTATGACAAAGCAGCCAAACGCGCTTATCCCTTGTCCCTAAACCACCCAAGAAAAAAGAGCCGCTTCGCGGCTCTCTCACTCATGGATTATATTTCTTATACACATAGAAAAGCTTGTCCGCCATGAAGGTATCCACCTCGTAGGCTTCCAGGATGTCGGACCAGTAGGCAGGGAGATAGTCCTTGCCGAAGCGGGCGCCTTCGATGGCTCCCACCAGGGCGGCGGTGGTGTGGCTCTTGCCGCTGTGGTTGGCGGAAATAATCAGCGCCTCCAGCGGATCGTCGACGGCCAGCACGGTATAGATGGCAATCGCCAGCGCCTCATCGGCTGCGGCGCCAGTCCCGATGGCTTCGATATTCGCCGCGTGGTCCCAAGCCGAGGGCTTCCCGGCGGGCTGATCGTTTGCCGACTTCACGGCAGCGGTCAGGCGATTGATGATGGGCGTCGCTTTGTGGGCCTTCCCCAAAAGGATGGTGGTGCGTTCCAAGGCCTTCGGCAGCGTCATGCCAAAGGTGAGGCAGGAAATCAAAGACGCCACCGCGCCGGCGGAGTTGTAGGCCACCGGATTGGAATGGGACAAAGCCGCTGCGTTCACAGCCATGTCAAAGGCCAGCTTTTCATCGCCGGCGAATAAAAGTCCGATGGGCACCGCACGGAGAAGCGCAGCGCTCCCCTTGCTGTCATTCACCTTCACCTTCGTGGAGCCCCGGGCGTCACGGCCGAAGGCATTCAAGAGTCCTTCCTCCGGCATGCGCTTGGCGTGCATGAAGCGCTGCTGCACCAGACAGAAATCTTTTTCATGAGGCTGGCGGCGCAGCCAAGTGCGCTGCCCTCTACGCGGCTCCTCCCCGGTCTGGCCATAGAACCAGCGCATGCAGCCGCGATAAATCCCCTCCAATAGTTCCAGCTTCTTCGCGTCAGCCCACAAAACGCCGTCCACTGTGGCCAGCATGAGCTGTGTATTTTCAGACACCGGTGCCTTTTTGCCATTCTTGGCATCCCGCACCAGCGTGCGCAGTCCGAATGGTCCGAACCGGCGCTGAATACGTGCGACAGAGAAGCTCTTCAGCGGGTACCCCAATGCATCTCCGAAAGCCGCCCCCAAAAGCGCCCCGCAAAATTTACTTTCGTCCGCCATTTTCTCCTCCTTTTGCATCCTATCCTAAGAAATAAAATTTTAAAAATTCTCCCTCCAAAATTTCCGGTCAGAAATTTTAAAAAATTTTCTGCCGCCACAAAAGCGATGATCATTACCAAATCAATCATCGCTTAGCTCCCCCACTTGGAAGGAAAATAAAAGTTTCTGAAAACGAATCACAGAAACTCCTACTCGCACGGAAAGAGGTGCACTATCCGCACAATATCATATTAGTTTCATTATACCATATCTTTACATAAGGGAGGAAGGGGAAATGGGGATAAGGGATATGGCGCGCGTACCTGCTTCGTCATAGCTAGGAGCTGTGAGCTAGGAGCTAGGAGCTTTATTGGCGACAGTAGGCATGCTTGGCGGTGGAGACTTGGGGTATGCGCATGCCACCGGGCACTACTGCCAAGCATGGCTACTGGGCTCCAGCCGAGCTCCAAGCTCCAAGCTCCGAGCTCAAAGCTATGGCGATACCGGTAAACGCGTGTTCCTAGATGCTGCCGTCTAGTATGCCTACTGACACCAATGAAGCTCCAAGCTCCAAGCTCCAGGCTCCTAGCTATGAGGAGGCAGGTACGCGCGCCCTTATCCCTTGTCCCTTATCCCCACACTCCCCCTTGACCAACCATACGACATCGTACTATAATGCAACCAGTTAACCCGTACGATATCGTACCATTTCAAAGAACGAGGTGCAAGAATGAAAAAATGGATTCTTTCTATGGCGCTGACCGGCGCACTTCTGGCGGGGGGCTCTGCTATGGCCGCTCCTGAAATTCATGTGGACGCATCCACCGAGGGCTGGGCAGACAAAGCCCCAAGCCAGCATCTTTCTGTAGACGTGAAGACGCCTCTCATCAATCAGATTTCCAATGTGGTCTACGAACAGGTCCCCATGCGCGGCTATCCGAATGTGGCCATGAAGATGGACATCCTGCAGCCCAAGAGCGACGAAAAGCTCCCGGCCATCGTCTACGTCACCGGCGGCGGCTTCATCAATGCAAACAAGGACAACGGCCTGCAGCTCCGCATGCACCTGGCCGAGGCGGGCTATGTGGTGGCTTCCATCCAGTACCGCGTGGCGCCGACGGTGAAATTCCCGCAGCCATTGGAAGACGTGAAGGCAGCCATCCGTTACCTCAAGGCCCACGCTGACCAGTACGGCATCGATCCGGAAAGAGTCGGCATCGTTGGCGGCAGCGCCGGCGGCTACCTCACCGCCATGGCCGGCACCACCAGCGGCACCACCACCTTCGACAAAGGGGAGAACCTCAACGTCAACAGCAACGTGAAGGCAGCGGTGGACCTCTACGGCCTCTCGGACCTCACCTGCATCGGCGATGACTACTCCGACGAAGTGAAGGGCTTCCACAAATCCCCGGCGGCTACCGAAGCGCTGTGGGTCAATGGCTCTCCGGTCTTCGGCGGCAAGGACGGAGGAATCCTCGCCGACAAGGAAGCGGCTGACTTTGCCAATCCGATCAATCATATTTCCAAAGACAGCGCCCCCATGCTCCTCATGCACGGCACCGCGGACTACGTGGTCTCCCCGAGCCAGACCGACCTCCTCTTCCAGGCTCTCCAGAAAAATAACATCCCCTCTGAGCGTTATCTCGTAGAAGGCGCAGCCCACGGCGGCATCTACTGGAACCAGAAGGAAGTCCTGGACATCATCACAGGATTCTTTGATCAGTACTTGAAATAAGAAAATCGGATAAAAGCGCGCGTTCCTGCTCTCTCATAGCTAGGAGCTTGGAGCCTGGAGCTTGGAGCTCTGTTAGTGCCAGGTAAGCATGCTCGGCTGGGACGCCAGGTCTCTACCGCATAGCATGCCTACTGACGCCAATAAAGCTCCCAGCTCCTAGCTCAAAGCTCCTAGCTATGTCGAAGCAGGTAAGCATGCCTCATCCCCTTTCATCATGACATTAAACGAAACCACCGGCTACACCATCTGTCGCATCGCGCGGAAGATCCATTACCGCGTGGACGAGCTCTTCAAGCCCTACGGCCTCACGGTAGAGCAGTGGGTAGCGCTGAAGTCCATCGAGGAACACGCGCCGCTCTACCAAAAGGAGCTCGCCCTGGTGATTGAAAAAAATCAGAACACCGTGAAATCCCTGGTGACCCACTTGGAGGACAAAGGCTTCATCACCCGCACGCCGGATCCCAAGGACAAACGAAATCTCATGCTCTCGGTCACAGACAAAGGCCGCGCCCTCATCGCGCCGCTCTCGGTGATCGACGAGAAAGCGAATACCGATTTCTTCTCCCACTTCTCCCCCGAGGAAATGAAAACCCTCGAAGCCCTGCTTAAGAAGCTGGAAGAAAAATTGTAAGAAAAAAAGACTGCAGACCCGTAGAAGGGATGCAGTCTTTTCTTGTTGGCGGATGGATGCGGCGCTTTTACCTGCTTCGCCATAGCTGGGAGCTTGGAGCTGGGAGCTTGGAGCTTCATTGGTGTCAGTAGGCATGCCATGCAGTAGAGACAGTGTGTCCCCGCCAAGCATGCTTACCGGGCGCTAACAGAGCTCCAAGCTCCAGGCTCCAAGCTCCTAGCTATGGCGAAGCAGCTAAGCACGATTCCTTTCCGCCTCACTCCTTCACCAACACCTTCTCAATCTCCCCGATGTACATGGTGTGGAAATTGCCGGCCTCGGCGCCGTCGTACCAACGCTTTTCCATGGACTCGTCGATGAAGGTGGTGCTATCGAGCTTCGTAGCGAGAAGCTTCTTGCACACCAGAATCACGTCGGCCTCAGCGACAGCGGCGGTGCCGTCTACGGCGTAGGGATGAAGGCCCGTGGCTGCCCATTTGTCTCCGTCATGGCCGGAGTGGGAGCCCATGTAGCCCAATTCCTTTTTGTAGCTTTCCGGCAGCGCGGAAATGGTGAAGCGCTCTGCGCTATCAATGAATTCCTTGGTGCAACGATTCTGACGGATGTAAATGGTAGCGGCGTCCTTGCCCCACCACACGCCCAGGCCGCCCCAGCTGACGGTCATGGTATTCGCCTTCGCCTCGTCCCCGGCAGTCACCAGGAACCAGCCCTTGCCGATCTGGGTAAATGGATTCCAGCTCAGCTCTTCCGGTTTGATTTCTTTAAAAGACATAGGATTCTCCTTTGGTATAAGAAATAAAAAAACTCTGACTCATTATATAAGAATCAGAGGGGATGCGCAAATGTGGTTTGGTAGTCGGTGGTCGGGATGCGTTTGGCGGTAGAGGCAACGGGCATACATCCCGCCTTATTGGGCGGTCCCGCTTGGCCTCTAAGGAAGGCGCCTTGATGGGCAGGCCAGGCGCCTCTTCATGATAGGCTAAGCTTGGAAATCCTTCTGCAGGATTCCCATTTCCAAGGGACGACTCATGTAAGGCTTGCGGAACAATTTGTGCTTACCGCCAGCATGCACGGTTACCGGTTATACGGTGAACGGTTCGCGGTCGTTAGGAAGCAGTCTAATGCGCCCTGATCACTAATCACTGACTACTGATCACTAAACCGATAGCGTTCTCACAACGTCCTTCCCATATCCACCGCCATCTGCTTGTCTCTTTCAGGGGGCCGGCCGGCGATGGTGAGGTAGCCGCCGATCATGGCGCCATTGAGTCCGGCGGCGAGGGCGAAGGCCTGGAGGTCTCGGAGAGAATTTTCTCTCCCCGCGCAGACGCGCATGATGACCTTCGGCAGGATGAAACGGTACATGGCAAAGATGTGAAGGATTTCCAGGGGCTTGGGCGGTTTATTTTTTCCAAAGGGCGTGCCGGGGATGGGATTGAAAATATTTAATGGCACGCTGGTGACGTGATGGTCCCGGAGGGCAAAGGCCATGTCCAGGCGGTCTTCGTCTGTTTCCCCAAGGCCCATGATGCCGCCGGAGCAGACTTCAAGGCCTGCGGCTTGGATGCGGCGGATGTGGTCTTCCTTCTCTTCGTAGGTGTGTGTGGTGCAGATGTTTGGGAAATAGCGGCGCGCGGTTTCCAGATTGCAGTGGATGCGCTGGCAGCCGGCGGCCTTGAGGCGTGCGAGCTGCTCGTCTGTCAAAAGTCCTAGGGAGCAGCAGACGGAGAGCTTGGTTTCCTTGGTGATGAGGGCCACGGACTTCACCAGGGATTCAAATTGTTTCTCTTCCTGCCCGCGGCCGGAGGTGACGATGCCGAAGCGTTCGGCGCCGTAGGCCTCGGCCTGCTTGGCTTCGGCGAGAAGTTCCTCGGGGCTACGAAGCGGGTACTCTTTGACGCCGGTGTGGTACCAGCCGGACTGGGCGCAGAATTTGCAATTCTCCGTGCAGCGTCCGCTTCGGGCGTTCACGTCGCTGCAGAAGCGCATCTTGTCTCCGCAAAAGGTTTTTCTAATTTTATCGGCGCAGGCCATGAGGAAGAAGGGCTCTGCCTTGCCGGCGGCGAAAAGCTTCTCCGCTTCCTCCCGCGTGATGTCCTCGCCCGCGAGCACCCGATCCATGCAGGCGGTGATGTATTGTATGTTTTGATCCATTTTGGAAACCCCACTTTGTTATTGTAAGCATGCTTGACGCTATCGATTTAGTAGTCGGTGGTCGGTAATTACCGATAACCGTTAACCGATAACCGGTAACCGTGCGCACTAGCGGTAAAGGCGTCGGTTACCGGTTACCGGTTATCGGTTATCGGTCATGAGGAAGCAGTCAAACGCGCCCCGACTACCGACCACCGACTACCGACTACTAAAACCACTAGCGCTCGAAGGGCCTCATCTCACGTCCGGCGCCGTCTGTGTCCGTCCGAGGTCGTGGAGCATGGCGATGTCGTCTTGGGGGTCGGAGCCTTTGCTGGTGAGGTAGTTGCCGATCATGACGCCGTTCATGCCACCGGCGAGGGCCATGGACTGGAGGCTACGAAGGTTTACCTGGCGGCCGCCGGCGGTGCGGATCTGGGCTTTGGGCAGCACAAAGCGGAACATGGCGAAGGAGCGCAGGATTTCCAGTGGCGCTAAGCGTTCGTTATGTTCGTAAGGCGTACCGGGGATGGGGTTCAGGACATTGAGCGGTACGGCGTCGATGTGCATTTTTTTCAGGTGAAATGCCATTTCCACACGCTGATCCAGGGACTCACCCAGTCCCAGGATGCCGCCGCAGCAGACGCGGATGCCTGCCTTCTGGGCGCGGGCCACGTTCTCTGCTTTTTCCTCGGCGGTGTGGGTGGTGCACACTTCCTTGAAGAAGGAAGGTGCGGATTCGATATTGCAATGCAGGCGGTTGATGCCGGCTTCTTTGAGCTGGTACGCCTGTTCCTGCGTCAAAAATCCTAAGGAGCAGCACACTTCGATGCCGACTTCCTTGCGAATACGACGGATTAAGTCTAAGATTTCCGCAAAGTCCTTCGGATTTCTCTGGTCACGGCCTGCAGTAACAATATCGAAACGGGCAGCTCCGGCTTTCTTCGCTCTCTTTGCCGCTTCAATGACCTCTTCTTCCGGAAGGAATTGATAGGTTTTCACCCCTGTGTGGTAACGAGCAGACTGAGCACAGAATTTGCAGTCCTCCTGGCAGGAGCCGCTTCGTGCATTGATGATGGCACAAAGGTCCACGCTCCGTCCGGAAAATTTCTGGCGAATCTTATCGGCGCAGGCGAGGAGGAGCATGGTGTCCTCATCCTTCGTGCGGATGAGCGCTCTCGCTTCGTCTTCGGTGATGGCTCCGCCATTCAAAACTTTTTCAGTCCACGCTAAAATCTGTTCACAGCTGCTTTCCATTGCAAACCACTCCTTTTAAAAATTCCTCCGGATGTCAAATACCCGGGTCATGCTGATGTAATGCCTTGCGCGTCTTGGGAAATTTTTGGAAATATAATTCCCGCGCAATAGAAATATTTCATGCTTCACAATGGTGCGGAATATTTCTATGTTTTGTTTCTATGAAATTGGATGTAATAAGGTATCAATGATACCGATGGGGACAAAAGGTTCAAGGTTCAGGGTTCAGGGTTCAGGGTTCAGGGTTCAAGGGAAGGTGCGGCGCACAAATTAAGAAGCGCCGCGAGTTTTGGAAATCAGCGCGTTTACCTGCTTTGTCATAGCTTTGAGCTAGGAGCTAGGAGCTTGGAGCTTCATTGGCGTCACTAAGCATGCTAGGCAGTGGAGTCTAGGTGCGATGCGCGTTTACCTATTGGCCCAAGTCTCTACCGCCGAGCATGCCTACTGGACGCTAGCCGAGCTCCAAGCTCCTAGCTATGTCGAAGCAGGTAGGCGGGCCACCCCCCGCTCCTCCCCTTGAACCTAAAGACTTGAACCTTGAACCTTTATAGCTTCGGCGTCGTCATGGTCCTCCCCAGGTCCGCGGTCATCTGGATGTCTTCCTTCGGATCGCGGCCGCCGGTGGTGAGGTAGCCGCCCACCATGATGCCATTAAGGCCGCCGGTCAAAGCGTAGGCCTGCAGGCTTCTCAGGTTCACTTCGCGGCCGCCGGCGGTACGGATCAGCGCCTTTGGCAGGACGAAGCGGAACATGGCGAAGGTGCGAAGCACCTCGAGCGGCGGGAGGCGGCGGTTCGTGTAGAAGGGCGTCCCCTTCACCGGATTCAGGATATTAAGCGGCACCGAGTCGATGTGCATCTTCTTCAAGTGGAAGGCCATCTCGACCCGCTGCTCTAAGGATTCACCAAGGCCGATGATGCCGCCGGAGCACACGCGGATGCCTGCCTCCTGGGCGGTGCGGATGATGTCTTCCTTGTCCTCCATGGTGTGGGTGGAGCAGATTTCTGGGAAATAGGACGGCGAGGTTTCGATGTTGCAATGAATCCTGGTGATGCCGGCTTCCTTCAAGCGCTTCGCCTGCTCTTTGGAAATGAGACCCAAGGAACAGCACACTTCGATGCCTACCTCTTCGCGAATCCGTTTCACGATGTCGATGATTTCCTCAAACTCATTGGGATTGTCCTGGTTGCGTCCGCTGGTAACGAGGGAGAAACGGACCGCGCCGGCTGCTTTCGCTTTCTTCGCAGCGGCAAGGATTTCTTCTTCGGGAAGGAGACGGTAGACCGTGGCTCCCGTGTTGTACCAACCGGACTGGGCACAGAACTTGCAATTCTCCTGGCAGTGGCCGCTTCGTGCATTGATGATGGCGCAGAAGTCTACGGCGTTGCCGCTAAACTTCTGGCGGATCTTGTCGGCCATGGCCAAGAGGAGCATGGTGTCCTCATCTTTGGTTTGAATCAGTGTCTTTGCTTCTTCTTCTGTAATTTCACCACCGTTCATGACTTTTTCAGCCAATCTGATAATTTCTGCGCAAGTGCTTTCCATGATAGATCTCCTTTTCTTTGGGGAAAATCAGAGCACTGCCCATTTATATTGTTACCTTGCTTGATAGTATATGATAAACAATTGGCTATGTCAATTAGTTTTTGTGTTTAGGTTTACAATAAAAGTAATTAGTGTTCAGTGATCAGTGATCAGTACGCGTTTGCATGCTTAGTCAAATGTGCCAAGACCTCTTTTGTTGAAAAAAGAAACGCCGGACACCCTTTCGGGAAAAAGGCATATGCACCTGGTGTAATGTAAGTCAAATGCGTACTGACTACTGATCACTGATTACTAAACCGATAGCGTTAATCCGCACCGGCTTTCCATTCGACCACAAACTCCAAGAGCCCCGTATCCCCATTCGTCTTCCGGCTCTTCAGCGCCGCGCGGCCACCCCATTGATGGGCGAGGGCCTGGGTGAAGGCTTGGAGGGGCTCGCCGGTAGTCGCTGTGCCTTCGATGAGGACGCGGCCCTCTTCGCGGCGAATGGATTTCAGCACGATGCCTTGGGGCATGGAGTCGGAGAGGGAAAGGAGCCGTTCCTCCCAGTGAGGCGATTTCTTTTCTAATTCCTTCAGCCGCTCAAGGAGCGCTGCTTCTTCTGCATCCTTCTCCCGCGCTTCGCGGAGTCTTTCCTTCACCGGCGCGAGCATGTGATTTTCTTCCTGCGCGAGGCCGAGCTTGTAATTGTTGTAGAAATAATGTCCACAAGCAAAGAGAAAAAAGAGAAAGCCGGCGAAGCAAAGGCCTTGGGCGATGCGAAGGGGGCGACTCTCCTTCGTGAGGTGGTCTGCGGCCATGGTGAGGGGGAGCGCCGCTTGAGCCCGGTCGAAGGAGAGCGCCAGGAGCAGCGCGCCGCTTCGAAGGGGCGCCTCCGATAGCTCTACCACTTCCACATTTCCTTTGACCAAAGGCAGCGTTTCTATTTCCTCAGCGAGAAACACTCTCCACTCATCCATGTCCTCGGCGGACGCATCGGAAAAGGGCAAAAGAAAACAGGGCATGGCGCCCCGGTCGGTTTCAAAAATATGTGCAAGGAATCGGGCGGCCTTCCCTTCAGCGGAAAGAGTGAGCTGCCGACTCTCTACGCCTTCGGGCGCATAAAAAAAGAGGGCCGCCGATTTCTTTCCCACATAGAGCGCCAGGTAGGGGTCATCGGAAATCCAAATATCCGTCACCGGAAGCGCCGCCGAAAGGTGCAGCCCCGCCTCGCAGGCCGCCGTCTCCCAGCCTGTGAGCTCCTCCTTCGGCATGCCGTGAAATAAAATGTCGTAGCCCTCGCTGCTGTGGGACAGCACGCGGTAGCTCATGGCCATGAGTTCGCCTGCGCTAAAAAGCCGATCCCCTTCCCAGTACATGGTCTCCTCGAATTCCTCGTCGGTCATGTCAGGAAATTTTTTCCGCTCCCATTGCAAGGAGTGGCCGTTCACCAAAAGCACCAGCCGCCGCGCCTTCATCCCCTTCTCTCGGAGCGCGCGAAAGCTATCCGAAAGATTTTCCGAAAGAGGCACCGCCCATGAGGAAAGCTCCTTCCCGTCAGCGACAGCGATAGCGCAGAGCTTCCCGTCCAAAGGAAATACCACCGTCCGCGTCCGCGCACCCAAGAGGCGGGAGAGGGTCTTACGAAATTCCATAGGGGTGACTCCTTTCGTTAAAAGGGATAAGGGATATGGGATAAGGCGCGTTTGACTGCTTCGTCATAGCTTTGAGCTCGGAGCCTGGAGCTTGGAGCTCGGCTACTGTCCAGTAGGCATACACAGCGGTAAAGTCTTGAGTCAGCAGGTAAGCGGGCATATTCCTAGACACTACCGTTTAGTATACCTACTGACACCAACGAAGCTCCAAGCTAAAAGCTAAAAGCTCCTAGCTATGAGGAAGCAGGTATTCACCTCCGTCTAAGCTCTCAGCAATTCGTCAAGCACTACCAGCGCCGCGGCGGTC
>CAVKMC010000011.1:6666-17006 GCA_963657285.1 Agathobacter sp. | reverse complement strand
TCGAACTTGTAATGTAATCTAATTTCTTTTAGTCGGGTCAGAAAAAATTTACACAGAATAATTGACACTCCCCATTTCCCATGATTCACGCTTAGTGGAATAACTCCATGTGGGAATATCGTGAATCGCGCTCCGACCACCGACTACCGCCCACCGACTACCATTTTATTTCCCAAAAGTTTGTAATACATTCCCTCTCTCTCCGTATAAGCTATGACTGAAAACAAATCGTGAATTTCCTACGGTTTAAAATTAAAGGAGAGAATGAAAATGAAACTTAATGTGGAAGCATTGATGGCTGATGAAAATGTAAAAGCGGGGATGGCGAAGTGTGAGGTTGCGCTGGCAGCAGATCCGATGCTGGACCAATTGGCGGGGGCTGCGCGGTCCATCGAGGAGATGTTTGAAGTGGCGAAGCATTTCATTCAGGTGGAGTTCCAGGAATTCTGCCAGGTCTTTGAGGATGTGATGGAATTCTATTCCGCACCGAAAGCGGCGCTGGCGGATGATCTCTTGGACAATGTGGCCGGCGGTGCTTTCAGCTGGTCCACCTTCGGCAAGCTTTCCCTCTGCGCAGCGGTAGGCTTCTTCATCGCAGGCCCCACAGGCGCTCTCGCAGGCGCAGGCCTGGGGGCAGCGTTCTGGGCGAAATGATGTGATAGGGATAAGGGACAGGGGACAAGGGATAAGGATGCGCATACCTGCTTCTTCATAGCTTGGAGCCTGGAGCTAGGAGCTTGGAGCTCGGCCAGTGTCGGTAGGTATGCCATGCGATGGCGGCGGGAGTGCTTTGCTCGCTTTCTTTAACGCAATTAAATGCCAAGTGACGCTATCAGAGCTCCAAGCTCCTAGCTATGAGGAAGCAGGTAAGCAAGCCTTATCTCTAATCCCTAAATAAAAAAAGTCCTTGACATCCTACCTTATTTCCTGTATGATAGTCCATGTAATTGATTGCAAGCAGAAGTCATCCGCTTCTCACCTTACATGGCGCAGGCTACTAAGGTTTACGTATGAACTCAGGGCGGACGGCGTATGCTGTCCGCCTTTATACTTGCAATGATTTCTATTTCGGAGGTGAAAAGAATAGGTAAGGAACTGAGTATCAATGAACAGATTCGCGCTAGAGAAGTACGAGTCGTCAGCGATGCAAATGAACAATTGGGGATCATGGCCCTCCGTGATGCGATTCATCTCGCAGAGGAGAAGGGACTTGACCTCGTCGAGGTGGCACCGAATGGCCGTCCGCCCGTATGCCGTATCATGAACTATGGCAAGTACAGATATGAACAGCAGAAACGTGACAAGGAAGCCAAGAAGAAACAGAAGGTCTTCCAGATCAAAGAAGTGAAGCTTCGTCCAAACATCGAGGATCACGATTTCTTCGTCAAGCTGAAGAGCGCACAGCGTTTCTTAGGCGAAGGCAACAAAGTCAAGGTGACCATCATGTTCCGCGGAAGAGAAATGACTCACCCTGAGCTTGGTCAGGATGTGCTTGATCGTTTCGCGAAAGAGCTCGGTGAAACCATTGTTCGCGAAAAGCCACCGAAATTAGAAGGACGCAACATGACCATGATTGTTGCGCCGAAAGCATAACAAAGGAGAGTATAATATGCCGAAAATGAAAACTCGTCGCGCTGCGGCAAAACGTTTTACTGCAACCGGTTCCGGTCAGTTCAAGAGAAACAAAGCATTCCATAGCCACATTCTCGAAAAGAAATCCCCGAAGAGAAAGAGAAACTTCAGAAAAGCAGCACTGGTTTCCAAGTCTGATTACAAACGCGTAGCAAGATTGCTTCCAAACGGCTAATAAGGAGGATATAAGAGAATGGCAAGAGTAAAAAGCGGCGTAACCGCTCACGCAAGACATAAAAAGATTCTGAAACTGGCTAAGGGCTACAGAGGCGCTCGTCATACCCAGTTCAGAAAAGCAAACGAACTGGTCATGAAGGCTCTCTACTATGCAAGAAGAGACCGCAGACAGAAGAAGAGAGAATTCCGTAAGCTCTGGATCGTTCGTATCAATGCAGCAGCTCGTCAGAACGGCCTGACCTACAGCAAGCTCATCGCTGGCCTGACCAAGGCAGGTATCGAAGTGAACCGCAAAATGCTGTCCGAACTCGCTATCCACGATCCGGCAGGCTTCACCAAGATCTGCGAAGCAGCAAAGAATGCTTAATGGCAAAGGAAAGCAGCAGTCTATTGAGACTGCTGCTTTTTTTGTGGTAAGATGGGGAAAATAAGGATATGGGATAAGGGACAAGACGCTTTTGACTGCTTCGTCATAGCTAGGAGCCTGGAGCTATGAGCTTGGAGCTCTATCAGTGTCTCTTGTCATGCAACAACGTTGCGAAGTAGCAATTATACGCGCCCTGCTTTTTAGGTTTATCACCAAGTATGCCTACTGACGCTAGAAAAGCTCCAAGCTCCTAGCTCCAAGCTCCTAGCTATGGCGAAGCATTCAAAAGCGCTATATTCCATATCCCATATCCCCAAGCGAATACCGTCGAAAGGACCACTCATATGACCACCAAAGAAATCATTTTATTACTTTCTTCCCAGGGCCTCCTATCGGAGGATGATTCGTTTACGCTGATGAAGAGGGAGGAGGCGGCGTCGGCACCGCTTTCACTACCTCATCCTTTGATTATCGCCGGCCTGTCGGAGGCAGAGCGAGAGGATTTGGCGGCGCGGCTTCTGGCCATCTATGAAGGTGCTTCGCCGGTGCTCTTGATCCGTTTTAATGGAAATATTCTTAGGCTATCCATAGAAGAATTCAATAGTTATGAGATGGCGGGGGAAATGCTTTTCTTCTTTGATAGCCGGAAGGCGAAGAAGAAAGGGACTACGCCGTTCTCACTTGCGCCTATCGAGAAGACCGTGAAGACGCTCCTCGCTCCGGGCGGCTGCCCTTGGGACCGGGCGCAGGATCACAGGAGCCTTCGCACCTATTTCCTGCAGGAGGTGTACGAAGTCATCGATGCTATCGATAAAAATGACATGGTGAATCTCAAGGAGGAGCTAGGCGATGTGCTGCTGCAGATCGTTTTCCATGCGTCCTTGGCAGAGAAGGAAGGCTATTTCTCCATGCAGGATGTGGTGGATGGGATCAATGAAAAAATGATACGTCGCCATCCCTTTGTATTCGAAAATATAACGCTTGAGGAGACGCAAAGGGCGCTCGGAGATTGGGAAACACGGAAAAGAATCGAAAAAAACCGTAAATATCTGCTTTCCGGTGTGTCGAAGGACTTGCCAAGTCTCCTTTTAGCATGTATAATTCAAAAGAAAGTTGGTTCTAATGGACTGACAGAGGCACTCGATGGAGAGCCGATTTCCAAGGACATGGAAGCAGAGATCCAGAGCATTCTGGCGGAAGAAGATTCGATGAAGAGAGAAGAAATGGCCGGGCGGTTCCTTTTCGCTATTGACCGTGTATTAAGCGGAAAAGGAGTAGAACCGGAGCTGGCGCTACATCGGTTTTCTACTGGCTTCATGGAGCGGTGGAGAGCATTTGAAGAGATGCTTTTCCGTGAGGGGAAGAATCCGGCAGATATGCTGCCCGAGGAAGTCCGCGATGGTTGGAAGAGGTTCAGTCAATCGGATTGAACTATGTCCATAGGAACTAAGGAGCGGCGAAAGCCACTCTAGTATGGTTAGGTCCATCATTATTAAAGGAGGATGTTTAGTTATGAACAAAACAGAACTCATCACAGCAGTAGCTCAGGAAGCTGAAATGACAAAGAAAGATGCCGAAAAAGCTGTCAAAGCTGTCATCGACGTCGTATCCGGTGCGCTCGTTAAAGGCGACAAGGTTCAGATCATCGGCTTCGGTACCTTCGAAGTTCGTCAGCGTAAAGCACGCGTAGGCCACAACCCGTCCACCCAGGCTGAGATCAAAATCCCGGCTTCCAAGACCCCGGCTTTCCGCGTTTCTAAACAGCTGAAAGAAAAAGTAAACGTAAAAAAAGCAAAAGCTAAAAAAGCAAAGAAATAAGAAATGCGACAATAAAAAGCTCCTCTAACAATGAGGGGCTTTTTATTGTGCTTTTTTGTAGTCGGTAATCGGTGGTCGGTAGTCGGGGCGCATTTGGCTTTTTTCCAATCGAGACAAGCCCTCTTCTCTGAAGAGGGGGGGCCGCAGGGCAGGTGATGCTCTTCTAGCTGATTTTTTTGCGGAATCCGCATTTTTTTCAGCTAGAGTATTAGTAATCGGTAGTCGGTGATCAGTGGTCAGGATGCGTTTGACAGTTTCCTCATTGTACCCGTTAATCGTTTACCACTGATTGCCTCTAAGGGCGATAGTGAAAAAATTGCCATCTAAGCCATCAGCCAAATGCGCTCGACTACTGACCAACGACTACAAAATCGATAGCGGAAAAATTGCTATTTGAGTCATCAGCCAAACGCATCCCGACTATCGACCACTGGCTACCGACTACTAAACCGATAGCGTTTTCCAAGCACAAACCATTTGCCCCCTATGTTATAATCGTATAGGAATGTGAGAGGAAGGAATCTCAGCGGAAAGGACGAGGAAGATGGCAGAACCGGCTCGTAAGTTTTTCATATTGACTGCAAGCATAGGGACAGGGCATAGCCAGGCGGCGCGGGCGATCGCCGAGGCGATCCAGCGGACCCATCCGAGTGATTCGGTGCGGGTCCTTGATTTTGTGTCCAGTAATACCTTCTCCATCGATCACATGATCAAGGATACCTATCTCAAGATGATCGATGTATTTCCTGAAATGTATGACCATCTCTACAGCGATTCGCAGAATAGCCGCTTCGGTCAGCTGTCGCAGCGGATGCTGTCGCTCTCCTTCAAGAAGCGGATGAAAAATCTCATCGCTACCTTGAAGCCGGACGCCATGATTTTTACCCATCCCTTCCCGGCGGGGGCGGCGGATCTTTTGAAGCAGGATGGAAATATTTCTATCCCGCTCCTGGGTGTCATCACGGACTTCGACATCCACCAGCTTTGGATCAATAAATATTTGGACGGCTATTGCGTGGCTACGCCGGATTTGAAAAATCTTTTGGAAGCCTACGGCGTGGAAGCGAGTCGCATCCACGCTACCGGCATCCCGGTGCGGCGGGCGTTCTATGAAAAGGCTATGAATCCCATGGTCATGGAGAAGGGCACGGTGCTGGTCATGGGCGGCGGCCTGGGGCTGGGAAATGTGGTGGATAATATTTCTCGCCTCGACGCAGTGGATGAGATTTCGAAATTCATTGTCATCACGGGGAAGAATATCAATCTCTACGAAAAGGTGGCAGCTCTGGCGGAAAAGCTGCGTCATCCGGTGGAGCTTCACAGCTATACGAATAAGGTGGCGGACCTGATGGCGCGGAGTGAAATCCTGGTGACCAAGCCCGGCGCGCTCACGTGCACGGAAGCCATGGTGATGCATCTTCCTATGGTGCTGGTGAATACCCTCCCCGGACAGGAGCGGGCCAATGCGCTTTACATGAAAAAGACAGGCTGCGCGGAATGGGTGAAACGGGGCGAGCTCTCGGAGACGGTGCGGCGAATCTTAAGAAATCCGGATGTCCGCGCTCGCATGGCCGCGGCCTGCGGCGAGAGCCATCCCGATAGCGCCATGGATGTGGTGTCGGTGCTCTATGATCTTTTGAAGAAATAAAAAATCGCTTCGCTTCGGCGGAGCTTTTTCTTTTGGGGATAAGGGATAAGGACGCGCATACCTGCTTCCCCATAGCTTGGAGCCTGGAGCTAGGAGCTTGGAGCTCGGCCGGTGTCAGTAGGTATTGCATGCGATGGCGGCGGGAGTGCTTGGCTCGCTTTCTTTAATGCAGTTAAATACCAAGTGACGCTATCAGAGCTCCAAGCTCCAAGCTCGTAGCTCCTAGCTATGACGAAGCAGGTAAGCGAGCCTTATCCCCTAGCCCTTGTCCCTTATCCCTACTGGCTCATTATCTCAATTTCTCAATCCTCCCCCTTTATAAAATTTCCCATTTCCTTTAAAATATAGAGTAGACTTCTGTTGGATTTTTTCGTGATGGAAGGAAATGCTATGGATTCTTTATTTGATATGACTTCGGAGGAGCAGGTGAGCTACGCGCCTTTGGCGGATCGCATGCGGCCGCGACGGCTCGATGAAATCATGGGGCAGGAGGCGGCTATTGGGCGCGGGTCTTTTCTGTATCGCATGATTGAGAAGGACACGATCCCTTCGCTGCTCCTTTTCGGACCGCCAGGCTGTGGGAAGACCACCATCGCCTCGGTGATTGCTGAGATGACGAAGAGCCATTTCGTGAAAGTGAATGCTACGTCCAGTGGCATCAAGGATATTCGCGATGTGGTGACGAAAGCGAAGGAGGAGCTCTCCTACTATCGCCGGCGCACCATTGTTTTCATTGATGAAATTCATCGCTTCAACAAGGGCCAGCAGGATGTGCTGCTTCCCTATGTAGAGGATGGCACATTCATTTTGATCGGCGCCACCACAGAGAATCCGTATTTCGAAATCAATGGGCCGCTGCTCTCGCGTATGCGACTGATTCATTTGAAGGCTTTGACTGACGAGTCCATCGCGGCGGTCCTTCGGCGGGCCCTCTCCGACGAGAAGCGGGGACTGGGGATCCATCACTATGGGGCTACCGAGGAGGCGCTCTCTCTGATTTCCTCCTACGCCAGTGGCGACACGCGGGTGGCTCTGAATCTCCTGGAGCAGTCCTCGGCTATGCTATCTGATGGAGCTGTGCTGACGCCGAAGGAAATCGCCGAGGTGGCCGGTGAGCGGACGGCGGCCTATGATAAGAATCGGGATTACCATTACAATATCATTTCCGCTTTCATCAAAAGTATGCGAGGCAGCGACCCCGATGCGGCGCTGCACTATCTGGCGCGGATGATCGATGGCGGCGAGAAGCCCTCCTTTATTTCCCGGCGCATTATGATATGCGCGGCGGAGGATGTGGGCCTCGCAGATCCCCAGGCTCTGCAAGTGGCAGTGGCTGCGGCGCAAGCGTCGGAAATGGTGGGGTTCCCGGAAGCCCAAATTATTTTGGCTGAGGCGGTGCTTTACGTCTGTCTCGCGCCGAAGAGCAATAGCTCCTGCTCCGGCATTTTTGCCGCCGAAGGAGAGGAGAAGACCCGGGCCAATTGGTCCATCCCTCTTCATCTCATGGATGCTCATTACGGCGGTGCCAAGAAGATGGGCATTGGCGTGGATTACAAATATCCCCACGACTTTGGCGGCTGGGTAGAGCAGCAGTACCTCCCGGACGAGCTGGTAGGCCACGTGTACTACCGCCCCAGACCACTGGGCAAGGAGGGCGACCTGGTGCGCGCCTGGTGGGAGAGGAAGAAGAAATCGAGATAAAGGTAACGTGCATACCTGCTTCCCCATAGCTAGGAGCCTGGAGCCTGGAGCTAGGAGCTTGGCTAGTGTCAGTAGATATGCAGTGCAATAGCGGCGGGGGGGCTTTGCTCGTTTTCTTAATGTAGTTAAATGCCAACTGACGCTATCAGAGCTCCAAGCTCCAAGCTCAAAGCTCCTAGCTATGAAGAAGCAGGTAAGCAAGCCTTATCCCCAATCCCCAATCCCTTATCCCTAAAGTAAAAGGAGTGACTTATTTCTTCTATGAAACGAAAAACGGAAAGGCCGAGGCGGACACAGAAAAGTAGCCGAGGGAGCAGCTATGAGATCACCGGCGTAGCGTTGTTCCTATTCGGACTCTTTGTGCTGTTTAGCCTTTTTAGTGACAATACAGGGACCTTCGGCAGCGTCAGCAACACGGGGACCCATTTCCTGCTTGGCGTCGGTGCGCCTTTGGGCGCTCTCCTGATGATGGGCTTTGGCGCCCACTATGCAGTCACGTCCCGCGGGATTTCCTGGAATCGGCGGGTGGCGCTGGGGATTCTTTTGGTGATGCTTCTCCTGGTCACGCTCCACCATTTCGCTGTGCCCTTTGGGGAGGAAATGGAAATCTCTGCCATCCTCTCCTATGGTGGCATCATCGGAGCGGGCTTTTGCTCCCTATTTCATGAAGTCTTGGGCTTCTGGGGCACCACGTTTCTTCTTCTGGGAGCTGTGGTGAGCGATGTGCTGCTTCTGACCCATTGGTCTCTCTCGGCAGGCGCCCAGAAGGTGGGCAGCAAGGCCCAGGTCATCGGTAAGAAGACCGGACAGAAATTCGAAGACGTGGCCACGAAGCTTAGAGAGAAAAAGGCGGCCATGGACGCCGCCAGAAGCGCGGCTCGGCTCGAGGTGATCGAAGAGAAGCCGACGGAATTTATTTATAAAAAGAATACAGAGAAGGACACCGAGGAAGAACCGATAGAAGTGGATGAGGTATCCCAGACTGTGGTGACCCCGGACGTGGAAGCCGCTCCGGTAGTAGAAGATACATCTATCGACGAAGTGGCTCCGGCGGAGGATACAGCCATAGAGGAAACCGACCCGGCCGAGGAACCGGTGGCAGAAGCGGAAGAAGATATGCCGCCGGCACCGCCGCTTCCTGAGGACGTGGTGGAAACGACCGAGCAGGAGATACCGGTCGAGGAGCCTGTCGAAGAATCGGAGGGAGAGGCGGTTGTGCCTGCTTCCGAGGAAGAGGATCCCATTTCTTCAGAAGAAATAGAAGGTGAGCCGGGTGATGAAACGGATGAGGCAGAGGAACCGGAGGAAATAGAAGAAGAGCCGGCGCCTGCGGAAGAGGAAGAAGCGCCACAGGTGGCAGTCGCTAGCGCGGCAGCAGTTGCGGCACCGATTCCCGAGGAGCCGCAATACCAGTTCCCACCGCTTTCTCTCCTTCATGCCGGGAAGTCCGGAGCCGGCGGCTCTACCGACACCGCACAAAAGGCCTCTTTGATCGAGACCACGCTGAATAGCTTCGGCGTCCATGCGAAGGTGATCCATTATAGCGTAGGGCCCACGGTGACCCGTTTCGAGCTGAAGCCGGAAATGGGCGTCCGCGTCAGCAAGATCGAAGGGCTATCCAATGAATTGGCCATGGCCTTGGAGGCCACCCACATCCGCATTGAAGCGCCGATTCCCGGGAAATCGGCCGTAGGCATCGAGATCCCGAATACCAAGGCCGCCTCGGTACCGCTTCATGACGTGCTGGCCAGCGATGAATTCCAGCTAGGCAAGGGCCACATCCTGGTGGCCTTGGGCAAAGACATCACCGGCAAGACTGTGGTGACCGACCTTGCCAAGGCGCCGCATCTTCTCATCGCCGGCTCCACCGGCAGCGGCAAGAGTGTGTGCATCAATTCCATTATCACCAGCATCATTTACCACAGCCGCCCGGACGAAGTGAAGCTTATGCTCATCGACCCGAAGGTGGTAGAGCTGAGCGTGTACAATGGCATTCCCCACCTGCGCACCGAAGTGGTGACAGACATGAAGAAGGCCCAGGGCACATTGAACTGGGCAGTACGAGAAATGGAAGCTCGTTACCAGCTCTTTGCCGGCGCGCGGGTGAGAAATATCGAGGGCTACAACAAAGCGAACCCCGATAAAAAGATGCCTTATATTCTTATCATTGTCGATGAATTTGCAGACCTTATGAATGTGGCCGCCAAGGAAGTGGAGGTTCTCATCCAGCGCCTCACGCAAAAGGCCAGAGCTGCCGGCATCCATCTGATCCTGGCTACCCAGCGTCCATCGGCAGATGTCATCACCGGCGTCATCAAGTCGAATATCCCCAGCCGCATCGCCTTCATGGTAGAGTCGGGGCTGAACTCCCGCATCATCTTAGACGAAGGCGGCGCGGAATCGCTCCTGGGCAAAGGGGATATGCTCTTCAAGCAGGCAGGAGCCCTGAGTACCGTCCGCATCCAGGGCGCTTTCATTTCTGATGAAGAAGTGGAAGACGTGGTGAACTATGTGAGAAATGAATGTCTGAAGCAGGAAGCGCAAGTGACCTACGAGCCCATCGACCTCTCTATCCCCGAAAAGGCGGATAGCGTAGAGGACATGGAGGAGGAGAAGGACGACCTACTGCCGGAAGCCGCCGAGTGGGTGCTTGATACCAAGCGCCCCTCCGTCTCGGCCCTGCAGCGCCGCTTCCGCATCGGCTACACCCGCGCCGGCCGCCTCATGGACCACATGGAGCGCTTAGGCATCGTAGGCCCCGCCGAAGGTACCAAGCCCAGGGAAATCCTGATGGACAAGGCTCAGCTTCCGGCGGTGCTGAAGGCGGAGGAAGAAACAAGTTAAAATTGATGGTGCGCATACCTGCTTCTTCATAGCTAGGAGCTTTTAGCTAGGAGCTTGGAGCTCGGCTAGCGTCAGTAGGCATGCAAAGGGAAACGCTGGTTAAATCGAAGATTCAAAAATCATAAGAATTTTTATTCATAGCTTCGTCAAGAA
>CAVKMC010000011.1:0-6656 GCA_963657285.1 Agathobacter sp. | reverse complement strand
CTGAATAAAAATTCAAGAATGATTTTTGAAAACGATTTAATCAGCGGTTCCCTAAGTGATAGAGTCATAAAATAGGCGGCGGGAGTTGCCAGCTTGGATCTTGAGCCTCGAATCTTTTCGAGCAAGAAGCATTTCGCTTTCCGCACATTGTTTCTCCAGCCAAGCTCCAAGCTCCAAGCTCCGAGCTCCTAGCTATGTAGAAGCAGGTATTCAACGTCCCTATTTCCCAAAGGAGGTGCCTCATGAAGCGTTTCATTTCCGTCCTGGTCTTTCTGCTCTTAGCTTGCGGCTCTTTCTTTGGGATATGGCAATACGGGAAGGGGCAGGAGGAGAAGAAGCGGGAGGTGAGCCACCCCATCGACAAGGTGGCGATTTACACAGACCTTCCTACGGGGATCTTAGAGCCCATCGGCGAAGCCTTTTATGCGGAAAAGGGTGTGCAGTTTGAGATTTCCTACTTCACGGCAACCCAGCTTTTGAAGGACAGTAAGGAGAATGGAAATAAAGCGGATGTGTATATTTCCTCGCAGGATATACTGATGAAGCTCAAGGAGGGCGGGAGCCTTGCGCCCTACGCGTCGCAATACACCGATACGGCGCTGAATTTATTTAAAGATGAAGATGCCTACTGGACCGGCCTTTGGGTGGACCCGGTGGTTTTTGCGGTGAATGTGGATTTCTCGCGCACCCATCCGGCTTTTGCCTACACCTGGGATGAGGTGTGCACCCGCCAGTCGGTGAATCTTTCGATCACCGATTTCATCGCAGCCGATATGTCGAAGGATATGCTCATGTGCTTAGCCGAGCACTTTGGGCCGGAGTATGCCTTTTTCCTCCTGGCCAGGGCGCAGCAGCACCTGGTGCAGTATGGGAAATATTTATCCACGCCGTCTCGCATGGCGGCCATGGGGAAGTGCGACATCGGTATTTCCGGCCTCAATGAAGCCATCCGTACACAGAAGGAGGATAT
Source organism: Agathobacter sp. (assembly GCA_963657285.1). Classification (GTDB taxonomy): domain Bacteria; phylum Bacillota; class Negativicutes; order Veillonellales; family Dialisteraceae; genus Dialister. The sequence goes on along the minus strand of CAVKMC010000011.1, from coordinate 5,686 downwards.
GCCGGTGACCATCCACTACCCCGAGGATGGATCGCCCTGGTATCTCTATGGCATTGGCCTTTCCATTGCGAGTCCGCATCCGGAGCGAAGCGCGCTCCTGATCGACTGGCTTTTGGAGGCCTACCATTATAAATCAGTGATGGAAAAGAATCGCTGCTACTTTATTCATGTCAATGATGATAGAATCAAGCCCGATGCTGCCGGCAACAGCCTGGTATTTTGGGAATTGGAAAAAAGATATTTCGATGAAGGCAGGAAGGACCTGCTCAATCAATGGGGAGAAAAAATTCGTTTTGGAGGTATGAAAAGTTGAGTGCAAAGAAATTGGGATTTGTGAGCCTGGGCTGCTCGAAGAACTTGGTAGATACAGAAATGATGGTCGGCATCATGGAGAAGGCCGGCTATGAAATGACAGAGGATTTGGCAGAGGCCCAGGTCATCATCATCAATACCTGTACCTTCATCGATCCCGCCAAGGAAGAATCCATCCAGACCATCCTGGAAGCGGCGGAATATAAAAAGACCGGCAAATGCGAGCGCCTGGTGGCTGCCGGCTGCCTGACCCAGCAGTATAAGCATGCCCTGGGGAAGGAAATCCCGGAAATCGACATCTTCATCGGTACCGATTCCTGGCAGGAAATCCTGGACGCTGTCAATGAATCCTATGAAAATGGGGGAGAAAAGGTCTATAAATTCAATACCACCCCCTGCGCGAACGAAGAGCTCATCCCTCGCGCCACCTTGACACCGAAGTACACCGCCTATGTAAAAATCGCCGAAGGCTGCAGTAATGGATGCACCTTCTGCTACATCCCCTATGTTCGCGGCCCTATGAGAAGTCGTCCCATCCCGTCGGTGGTTCACGAAGTAAGACGCTTGGCAGCCCAGGGCGTCAGAGAATTCAATCTCATCGCCCAGGACCTTTCCTGCTATGGCCGTGACCTGAAGAATGGCACGAACCTGGCGGCGCTCCTTCGGGAATTGGTGAAGATTGACGGCGTGAAATGGATCCGTCTTTTCTATCTCTATCCTACCTACTTCGACGACGAGCTTCTCTCTGTCATCCTTTCGGAAGATAAAATTTGTAAATACGTAGACATCCCGCTGCAGCACATCAGTAACGCTGTCCTGCAGCGCATGCACAGAAGAGACTCCTCCGAGAGCATTTACACGCTTCTTAGAAAGCTTCGCGCGGCTAACCCCCGTATGACCATCCGCACCACCCTGATGGTGGGTTTCCCGGGAGAGACCGATGCCGATTTCCAGGAGCTCTGCGATTTCATCCAGGAAATCAAATTCGATGACATGGGCGCCTTCAAATTCTCGCCCCAGGACGGCACTCCGGCGGCCCGCATGACTGACCAGATCGATGAAGAGGTGAAGGAAGACCGCTACCACCAGCTCATGGCCATCCAGGCCGGCATCTCTGAAGAGAACAATGGCAATCTCATCGACACCTATGCTGAGGTTTTGGTGGAAGAAATCATGGAAGACGGCGAAGGCCACAAGCAGGCCAAAGGCCGTACCTCCTATCAGGCTCCGGAAGTGGATGGCAATGTGTACATCGATAACCCCGAAAATCTTGCGCCCGGCGACTTTGTGAAGGTCCATATCGTAGACGGATATGCCTATGACCTCATCGCGGAAGTGGTAGAGGATTAGTAGTCAGTGATTAGTGATCAGTAATTAGGGCGCATTTACCGCTATGTGGTATCCTTCCTCGGGAAGGAAACGGATGGCGGTGCAGTGCGGGTTAGCCGCCTGCTCTCTTTCTTGAAGAGGGGGTCCGTAGGGCGGGTGATGCATTATCGTGCCTCGATCACCGATTACGAGCTGGTATTTTCATTTATTTCCTAAGAAGGTGATACCATGTCTGATGAAACGCTGAAGAAAATCTATTACAAGTCGCCGGAGCATTATGAAGAGATCTACGGGGCTAGATTTCACTCGCCTTTTACCTTTCACTTGGATTTGGACATTCAGCAATAGCACCGACAGAAAGCCTATCCGGCCTTCTTTTATTACCATAGAGACTTTGCCCTGCTTACGGAAAGGGTCTATGGAGCTTACGAAAGGTTTACGCAGCTGGTGGAGCATTTACCGCCGGTGGTGCTGCAGCAGTTCGCTTTGCTTTGTATCGTAGATGAGGTGAAGTCCACCAATGATATCGAAGGCGTCCATAGCACCCGCAAGGAAATCAGGGACATTTTGGACGGCACCAGGAAAAGCGATCGCTTGGAGAGCATCGTCAAGGAATATAAAGGACTATCGGAGGATGTGAAGATTTCCTTTGAGACATCGGAAGACATTCGCCATTTCTATGATGCATTTGCTCACAAGGAAATCATGGCAGAGAATAGCTCCCATGCATTGGATGGGAAACTGTTCCGCAAGGATCCGGTGGATATAGAATCAGCTGGTGGGAAAGTGATTCATCGCGGCCTATTTCCGGAAGAGAAAATCCTGGAGGCCATGGACGTAGCGCTGGGGGTCCTCCACTCCCCCGGACCATCCGCTCTTGCTGCGGCTGGCGATTTTCCACTATCTCTTTGCGTATATCCATCCCTTTTACGATGGAAATGGACGTACTGACCGCTTTATCACCTCTTATTTCTTGAAACAGGGATTCCATACTCTGGTAGCTCTGCGCCTCTCGGCGTATATCAAGCACAATCGCGCCATGTACTACCGCCTTTTTGAGGAAGCAGACAGCGGGATCAATCGCGGCGACCTGACGCCTTTCATCCTTGGCTTTTTGCAAATCATCCAAGGCGCCATAGAGGATACCATTCGCCTGCTGACTCGTAAAAATCAACAGCTGAAGCGCTATGAAAAGAAAATCAAAATCCTTTGTGGTGATGATGAATTGCTTGAAAAGATGTATTTCATCTTGCTGCAGGCTGCTCTTTTCTACGGAAACGGCGTCACCATCTCCGACCTGGTCACTATGACCGGCAAGGTACGCAACACCATCCAAAAGCGCATAGACGCCATGCCCAAGGACCACGTGCTGGCTGAAAAGAAGGGAAGATCCTTCTACTACAAATTGGATTTGCGCATTTTGAAACAAATTTATAAGGTTTGCATTTGCAAAAACGGCCAAAATTGAAAATTTCTTTATTTTCAATTTTGGCTATTTTTGCAAATGATAGATAACGGTTAGGGGAACACTGATTAAATCGTTTTCAAAATTCTTATGATTTTTGAATCTTCGATTTAATCACTGTTTCCTTAGGGATAGGGGAGGGAATCATTTGACACCTTCCCTCCCCCTTCCTATAATGAAAAACAACAAATGAAAAGGAGTGATTTCTTTGGATATAACATCTTGTGTAGAAGCGGAAGAAGGCTTTCTGATTTCCTTGCGTCGTCATTTCCATGAGCATCCGGAGCTGTCTCAGCAGGAATTTGAGACTATGGATTTCATCGAGGAGAAGCTCCATGCCTGGGGCATTGAGACGGTGCGGGTGCCTCATGGGGGGATCTTTGGCTGGATCGATAGCGGCAAGCCCGGCTGGACGGTGCTCATGCGTTCGGACATCGATGCGCTTCCTATCGAGGAAAATGAAAATAATCTAGCGCAGAAAAAGGTTTGTATTTCCAAAAATTCCGGTGTCTCTCACGCCTGCGGCCATGACGGCCATATGGCTATGCTTTTGACGGCGGCGAAGATTCTCTCTGCCCATAAGGACGAATGGGAAGGCAAAGTGCTCTTGATGTTCGAGGAAGCCGAGGAAATGGGCGAGCGCGGCGTGGACCATTTGCTGCGGTACCTGGCAGACCACAAGGTGCATGTGGACGTGTGCTATGGCACCCACATGATGTACTGCCTCCCGGCGGGCAAGGTGGCGGTGATGTATGATGGCGTTCTGGCCGGAGCCTTTTTCTTCCGCGTGAAGCTTCACGGAAAGAGCGGCCACGGATCCATGCCACATCTGGCTGTGAGCCCTATCGATTGCTTCCATGCATTCTACGGGGCGCTGCAGTCCTACCGCATGCGCAAGGTGCGCCCGAAGAATTGTCTCACCTACTCCTTTGGCATGGTGCAGGCCGGCGATACACCGAATGTCATCCCCGATGTGCTCACCTTCGCCGGCACGGCCCGCTGCTTCGTCAATGAAGACGGCCTCGCTTTCCGTAAGGATTTTTGGAAACTCTTGGAGAGCGTGTGCGATAGCTTCGGCTGCACCGCGGAAATTGTGGAGGATCAGTATTTCCCTGTGACCGCGAATAATAAGATTTGCGTGGATTTGGCGAAGAAAGCCATTGCTGAAAGAGTAGGAGACATCATGGAGGACACAGACCCTTGGATGGCGTCGGAAACCTTCTCCATGACCGAGTCCATGTATCCCGGCCTCTTCACCTTCACCGGCACCAAGAACGAAGCCCTAGGCACCGGCGCGAACCACCACACACCGGAATTTGATATCGATGAAAGCGGCCTCAAATACGGCGTAGAAGCCTCCCTGGCCTACGTACTGGCCATGCTGGAAGAGAAACCGGAAATCCCATTCCAGCCGGCGGATCTGGAAAGTCTTCTGGAAGGGGCAAAGTGATTTAGTGATGAAGTCATCAGTGATTAGTAATTAGTAATTGGTGATCAGTAATCAGTACGCGCTTGACGCTATCGAGAAATGGAGCATCATCCTTTTCTGCTATAAAGAATATGGCGCCATATTTCGTTATCGGTAAGCACATACTGATCACTAATTACTAATCACTGATCACTGATCACTAAATTTGAGGAACCTATGAAAAATAAAATCAGACTGGCCCTCTTGGGCGCCCTCGCCGGTTATTCTCTGTGGCGGGCGATGTCTCATGACGATATGATGACCCTCTTCACCGCAGCCTTCACGGCAGTCCTCTTCCTTTTGGCCCTGCGACAGCTGTGGCGGGAGAGACGGTGAGAGCGTGCGAGAAATGAGAAAAGCGCCGAGATTTGCGTTCGTACAAATCTCGGCGCTTTTTATTTTTGTAGTCGGTCATCGGTGGTCGGTAGTCAGGGCCCGTGTACCTGCTTCTTCATAGCGAGGAGCTTTCAGCTTGGAGCTTGGAGCTCTGATAGCGACAGTTGGCATGTGGCTACGCTATCGGAGAATTTGGGCATGAGTCTAACATCTGACTGGCCGGTGTCTCTTCTCTTTTTTTCCAGGCGTCTCGTGGGGCGGGCTTACAAGCTCCAAGCTCCAGGCTCCAAGCTATGCCGAAGCAGTAAAACGCGTCCCGACTACCGACTACCTTTCTGTACGCCCTTCCACACCCCATAAAAGTCCGCAATAGCCCAGCCAATCGGGATGGAGAGCCAGATGCCGGTGACGCCTAGAGCAGGGATGGCGGAGAGGGCGTAGGCCAGGATGACGCGGCTGCCCAGGGAGAGGATGGTGAGGATGACGCTCATGCCGGGCTGCTTGATGGCGCGGTAGTAAGCGTAGAGCATAGAAAGGATGCCGATGCCCACATAGCAGGCGCCTTCGATGCGTAGGTATTCGGTGCCGATGGCGATGATTTCCAGGGAATCCTCCGGCACGAAGACGGCCATGAGGGCGGGAGCGAAGAAATAAATGAAACCGCTGATGAGGATGGCGAAGGAAATAACCATCTTCGCTGATGCCTTCACGCAGTCATAGATTCGTTTCTTATTTCCGGCGCCGTAATTCTGTGCCACGGCGGTAGAGAAGGCGTT
>CAVKMC010000010.1:0-17062 GCA_963657285.1 Agathobacter sp. | reverse complement strand
CGACAGACGACAGACGACAGACGACAGACGACAGACGACAGACGACAGACGACAGACGACAGGTAGAGAAGCCGTTTAATAATAAGATGAATATCCTGAAGGCCTTGGGAATGATTGCGGTTGTTGGTGGTCACTGCGGCATCAATTTCCTTCCGTGGTTTCCTGTGTACTCCTTTCATATGCCTTTATTCATGTTCATTTCCGGTTACTTCTTCCATGACAGCGATTTTATTTCTTTTGCTAAATCTAAAATAAAGCACCTGGTGATTCCGCTGCTTTCTTGGAATCTATTTTTCGGGGTTGTGTGCACTATCCTTATGAGTTATGGACTTGTCCATTCTCGCAGTGCTTTATCAATGAAGAGTCTCTTTGTGGACCCTTTTATTCATGGACATCAATTCGGATTCAATTTAGCGACTTGGTTTGTAGGCACTTTGGTTGAGCTGCAATTTTTATACTGGGCACTCTATCGGATTTGCCGGAGAAATCATGTGGCGTTGTTGGTGGCAACACTCCTTTGTTATTTTGTTGCTTGGACCATGGCGACTCACCATTGGCATAAGCTGTATGGTTCGGAGCTTCTTCCTATAGAGAAAGTGCTCGCTATGATTGTTTTCTACGAGATGGGGACCGTATATAAAACCTATTTGGAGAAACGTGATTCTTTCTCGGTGAATCGTATTGCCGGATTAATTGTGTTTAACGGAATTCTTCTAGGTTTTGTGAATCGCCATATTACTACTGGTTTTGCTTGGATGAATAATGTGCCACACCAGATTCTTCTTCCTTTGGTGACGGCTATGAGCGGTATTTATCTTTACATGCAGGTGTCAGAGCTTTTAAAAGATAAGGTGAAACGGGATTCTTTGCTTGGCTTCATTGGTGAGCATACATTTCCCATCATGACGCTGCATTTATTTTTCTTTTGGCTTCTGAATGGTTGTTTCTTCATCTTGAAAGAGTGGGGAATTTTCCCTCTTAGAAGCTTTAATTACGATAAATTTACACATGACATTTGGTTCCGTATCTCAGAGCATGCGCCCATGAATGATGCCTTTTATCTGCTGGCTGGTCTAGGCGGCTCTATGCTCTGCGTGTATCTGTACGAGAAGGCGAAGCCATTTCTTTGGGCGAGGGTGCGAGCTCTTATAAAATAAAATATCTGCAAGCAAAAAGCGGCGAGAATTATCTCGCCGCTTTTTTTGATAGGCATCACCCACCCTGTGGGCACCCTCTTCAGGGAAGAGGGCATGACGCGTATGCTTACCGACTACCGACCACCGACCACTAAATCGATAGCGCCATCCATGCATCAATACGCATCGTCCTCTTCCTCTGCCTGTTTCTCTCTGGCGATGAGGATACGGAGCATGGTGAGGCTAGCCATGAGGAAGTCGTAATCTTTATCAAAGGCGCAGATGATGCCGTAGCGGAAGAGGGCTTCCTTTTCTTCAGGGCTTACCTGGTGCACAGCGATCAAGATATCGTCGCGGCCGTAGAGGGCAAGCGCGCGGGCGAGGGCTACGCCGTTCTTTACCTTGCTCGGGCTTCCGGAGGTATAGAAGACGAAGTGGACGTCGTTATCAGCCGCACCTCTGGCAGCGTCTTCTGCCGGCTGCACCGGGCCCATGTCTACGTCCCAGCCGGAGTCTGCAAAGGCATTGGCTGCTTGCTTTCTGGCTTCTCTGTCTTCGTTCATGTCGTTTTCCATTTCCAGAAGGAGGAGGCGCGGACGGCGGCCATCCAGCTCTGCAAATTCTTTGCTCAGGCGGAGCGCTTCTTCTCTGGTGGTTTCTCTAGTTTTCTGATCGAGGCTCATGATATACCTTCCTTTTACTTATTATTCAGGAAAATCAAATAAAACAACTTATGAGCTTATTATAATATAATCAACCATTCATTTTCAATGATAATAGATAGGAAATATTAAAAGTCCTTGTGAGAATTATAGAGCAATTGGAAATAGATTGTTGACACTTAGAAAATTATGAATTATACTGTGACTGTAGTCATTTAGACAATTTCATATTGCTGACAGATGCGAAAGCATAAAAGAGAATCCGGTATAAGCCGGAGCGGTCCCGCCACTGTAAGGAGGAGTCTTTGCCAAATATGTCACTGGGGAAACCTGGGAAGGCGTGCAGAGATGAGGATACCGAGCCAGGAGAACTATCTGTCAATGAATCACCGCTAAACCTGCGAGAGATGGGGAGGGGATTGAGATTAGCGATCTCATGTTTTCCGACTGCCCCCAAAGGACGGTCGTTTTTTTATGGAATGATTTCCAAAGACTATGAGCCTGAAGGAGGTGAAATTTCAGTCTTTGTGGAATTGTCTAAAATTATTAAAGGAGGATATATTTCATGGATGAAGTAACCAAAGAAACATCCGGGGAAACTCAGGAAAGACAGCTTACCGATAAAGAATTGGAAGCGATTCTGAAACAGTCGGAAGGTAAAACCGATTTCCCACAGGTATCTTTTGATGAATTTGAACCGCCACAGTATGAGGAATGGGTGGAAGCCTGCAACGCTCTGCTGAAGGGCAAGCCATTTGATAAGATCATGTATACCAAGACTTACGAAGGTATTACATTCAGCCCGATCTATACGCTGCGTACAGGTCCGGACGCACAGGATGCAATCCTTCCGACCGATGATTATCCGGGCATGGGCGATTTCATGCGCGGCCAGCGGGTCAATGGATACAAAGAACAGCCATGGGGCATTGCACAGTCCTGTGACGAAGCACTTCCAAAGGAAAATAATGAGCTCCTGAAACATGAAATTGATCGCGGTTCTACCGTGTACAATGTACGTCTCGACGCTTCTACCCTGCACAGCGTAGACGTAACTGATGCTGAAAAACCAGGTGAAACTGGCGTATGCCTGACCACACTGGAAGATGTTCATACCCTTCTCGACGGACTGGATCTGGCTAAATATCCGTTCATGATGTACACCGGCGAATCTGCTCTCGCTCCGCTCGCTATGGTGGCTGCTGCTGTCAAGGCTGAGGGAAAAGATGTGTCCAAGCTGCACGGTGTAATCGGTGCCAGCCCGCTGACACAGCTGCTGATCGACGGCAAGAACAAGGATAGCCTGGAAAAGAGCTATGATGAAATGGCTGAAACCATTCGTTGGGCTCGCAAGAACGCTCCGGAAGTGGCTACCGTATTTGTACAGAGCGACGTATTCTCTCTTGGCGGCGCACAGGCTGTACAGGAAATCGCTTACACCTTCGGCGTAGCTGTGGAATATGTACGTCAGATGCTGAAGAGAGGCATTTCCATTCATGACATCGCTGAGTCTCTCTACTTCGGCTTCAATGTAGGCGCTACATTCTTCATTGAAATCGCTAAGCTCCGTGCTGCTCGCCAGGTATGGTCCAACATTATGGCAGCCTTCGGTGCTGAAGAAGAAGACCGCTCCATGAAGATTCATGAAAAACCGGCATTCTTCACCAAGACCATTTTCGACGTAGGCGTAAACATGCTCCGTAACACCACCCAGGCATTCTCTGCTGTAGTCGGTGGTGTAGATACCTACGAAAATGCTCCATATGATGACACCGTACGTAAGGGCGATGAATTCTCCCGTCGTATCGCTAGAAATCTGCAGATCATGCTGCAGGAAGAATTCGGCATGCTCCGTCCAATCGATGCTGCCGGCGGCTCCTGGGCTATTGAAAAGCTGACTGCACAGATGGCCGAAAAGATCTGGGCTGAATTCCAGAAGGTAGAAGGCCTTGGCGGCATCGTCAAAGCTTTGGAAGAAGGCTATCCGCAGGCTGAAATCCAGGCAGTCCTTGAAAAACGCTTCAAAGCTCTGGACCTCAGAAAAGACAGCGCTGTAGGCAACAACATGTACCCGCTCATGGGCGAAGTGCTTCTGGAAAAACGTCCGGAAGATACTGAAGCTATTAAGAAAGAACTGGGCGATGCTGCTAAAGCATACCGCGCCGATCAGGACCTGGCATTCCGCGCTCAGAAGCTGGCTGAACTGAAAGAAGCAGGCGAAGGCGAACTGGTAGAAAAAGCTATCGCAGCTGTCAGCGCCGGCGCCACCATCGGCGAAGTCAGCGAAGTAGCAGGCGGCGCTGAAGGCTCCATCGAGCTCGCTGCTATCGCTCCGCATCGTTGGACCGAACGCTTCGAAGCTCTCCGTTTCGACACCGAAGAATACAAAGCAAAAACCGGCAAAAATGTGGAAATCTTCCTGGCAAACATGGGCAAGATTCCGCAGCATAAAGCAAGAGCCGATTTCTCCACTTCCTTCCTGCAGGTTGGCGAATTTAACGTTCACCTCAATACTGGCTTCCAGGATGACGAAGGCAAACCGGGCTCCCGTTGGGATAAGTGCGTAGAAGCACTGAAGGCTGGCATCGACGAAAATGGTACTCCATACGATGTAGCTGTCATCTGCTCCACCGACGCTACCTATCCGGAAGACGTTCCGGCACTGGCTCCAAGACTGAAAGAAGTCCTCGGAAATGGCACCCTGTTCCTCGCAGGCGCTGCTCCGAAGGATCTGGAAGAAGTATACCGCAAAGCGGGCGTAGATGAATTCATCAGCGTCAAAGCTAACTGCTATGAAATTCTCCGCATGCTGCAGAAAAAGAAAGGAATGATTGAATAATGGCAAACGCAAATCCTGATTTCACACAGATCGCCCTGGGTGAACATCCCCACTGCTCCTATGATGAGTGGAAGGAAAAGCTGGAAGCCAAGACCGGCAAAGACTTCGACGCTTTATATGAACCAACCATGGAACACATCCCGGTCGCTCCCTTCTATACCAAAGACGTATATGACAGCTGCAACCATCTGGACTTCATGAGTGGTATCCCTCCGTTCCTCCGTGGTCCATACTCCACCATGTACGTATTCCGTCCTTGGACAGTACGTCAGTACGCAGGCTTCTCCACCGCTGAAGAATCCAACGCTTTCTATAAAAGAAACCTGGCTGCAGGTCAGAAAGGTCTGTCCATTGCATTCGACCTTCCGACCCACCGCGGCTACGATGCGGATAACCCCCGCGTAATCGGCGACGTTGGTAAAGCAGGCGTATCCGTATGCTCCATGCTCGATATGAACATCCTCTTCGACGGCATTCCGCTGGATCAGATGTCCGTATCCATGACCATGAACGGTGCCGTACTTCCGATTCTGGCATTCTTCATTTCCGCAGGTATCGAACAGGGCGTAGACAAGAAGATTCTTGCCGGCACCATTCAGAACGATATCCTGAAGGAATTCATGGTACGTAACACCTACATTTACCCGCCGGCAATGTCCATGCGTATCATCGGTGATATTTTCGAATACACCACCAAATACATGCCGAAGTTCAACTCCATTTCTATTTCCGGCTACCACATCCAGGAATGCGGCGCTACCTGCGACTTGGAAATCGGCTACACCCTGGCAGACGGCATGGAATACATCCGTTGCGGCGAAAAAGCAGGCCTGCCGGTCGATGCCTTCGCAAAGCGTCTGTCCTTCTTCTGGGATCAGGGCAAGAACTACTTCATGGAAATCGCAAAGATGCGTGCAGCTCGCGTGCTGTGGGCAAAGATCCTGAAGAGCTTCGGCGCAGAAAACCCGAAGTCCATGGCTCTGCGTACTCACTCCCAGACCTCCGGCTGGTCCCTCACCGAACAGGATCCATTCAACAACATCGGCCGTACCTGTATGGAAGCTATGTCCGCAGCTCTGGGCCACACCCAGTCCCTGCACACCAACGCGCTCGACGAAGCTATCGCACTGCCGACCGACTTCTCTGCACGTCTGGCTCGTAACACCCAGCTGTACATCCAGGATGAAACCAAGGTCTGCAAGATCATCGACCCATGGGGCGGCTCCTACTATGTGGAATACCTCACCAACGAGATCATCAAACGCGCTTGGGCTCATATCCAGGAAGTCGAAGCACTGGGCGGCATGTCCAAGGCTATTTCCACCGGCCTTCCGAAGATGCGTATCGAAGAATGCGCCGCTCGTCGTCAGGCAGATATCGACTCCGGCCGCGAAACCATTGTCGGCCTGAACAAGTACAGACTGGCTAAGGAAGATCCGCTGAACGTACTGTCCATCGATAACACCGCTGTACGTAACGCTCAGATTAAACGTCTGGAAAAATTGAGAAGCATCCGCGATCCGGAAGCTGTTCGTCGCGACCTCGAAGCCATCACCAAGTGCGCTGAAACCCGTGACAACGGCAACCTCCTGGAAGCTGCTGTACAGGCTGCTCATGACCGTGCATCCCTGGGTGAAATTTCCGACGCAGTCGAAAAAGTATCCGGCCGCTTCAATGCAGTCATCCACACCATTTCCGGCGTATACTCCAATGAATTCGATGACACCACCGAACTGGATGAAGCTAAGAAACTGGCAAACGAATTCGAAGCACTCGAAGGTCGTCGTCCGCGTATCTTCCTGGCAAAGATGGGCCAGGATGGTCACGACAGAGGCCAGAAGGTACTGGCTACCTCCTTCGCAGATATGGGCTGGGACGTCGACGTAGGTCCGCTGTTCCAGACTCCGGAAGAAGCTGCACAGGACGCTGTGGATAACGACGTTCATATGGTCGGCTTCTCCTCCCTGGCAGCAGGCCACAAGACCCTGCTCCCGGCTATCGTTGATCGCCTGAAGGAACTGGGCCGCGAAGATATCCTCGTAGCTATCGGCGGCGTTATCCCGCCACAGGACTATGAATACCTGTATGACCATGGCGCTGTAGCTATCTTCGGACCAGGCACCAACATTCCGAAGTGCTGCATTAAGCTGCTGCAGATGCTCGTAGACCGTGCTAAGGAAGAACAGAAGGAAGGCTAATCCCCTCCTTATCTAGGATAGAAATACGATTTCCTGTCCTGCGCGGAGTCGAAGGCTTTCCTTCGACTCCCTAGCAGGGCTCGCAATCTATGCGTGCTCATATTTCATTCATAATGGTTTCCATCCCTTGGTAGAAAAGGAAATCGCAGTATGGATTTCCTGGTGGGAAGCTTGGAGAAATAAGGTAGCGTCGTGTGCCGCAAGCCTTTGATCTCGTATGGCTTCCGTTTGAAAGCAGAGAGGCCTGTCCTCTTGGGGGAAGAAGCCAGGGAAGGGTAAGGTAAAAATATGCCTGACAACAATGATGATCTGAGACCCAGCTGGGTGCCGGAAGAAAAGAATCCTGAATTTGCTTGTTCCGTCATGCGCGGCATTGATACGGCAGCAAACAGCATTACCGGCGCCAAAGAATATCCCGATGCACCGCTTCGTAAGGTACCGCTCCGCAAGAAAATGACCGTAGAGCAGTACATCGAAGGCGTTGCCAAGGGCGACCGTGTGGCTCTTTCCAAGGCTATCACGCTCATCGAAAGTAATGCTCCCAAAGATTTTGATAAAGCACAGAGAGTGCTGCAGGGACTGCTGCCAAGAACCGGTAAGGCTCTCCGCATCGGCATCACCGGTGTACCGGGTGCCGGCAAATCTACCTTCATCGAATCCTTCGGCCAGATGCTTTGCCATCAGGGCTATAAGGTGGCGGTACTGGCGGTAGACCCCACCAGTTCCATCACCGGTGGCTCCATCCTGGGCGATAAGACCCGTATGCAGAACCTGTCCCGCGAACCAAACTGCTTCATTCGTCCGTCTCCGTCCAAAGGAACCTTGGGCGGCGTGGCTAGAAAATCTCGCGAAACCATGCTGCTCTGCGAAGCCGCAGGCTGCGATGTGATCCTTGTCGAAACCGTAGGCGTAGGTCAGTCTGAAACCACGGTCCGCTCTATGGTCGACTTCTTCATGCTGGTCGTTCTGACCGGTGCCGGCGATGACCTGCAGGGAATCAAGAAGGGCATCATGGAATTGGCCGATGCCATCGTGGTCAACAAGGCCGATGGCGACAACCTGGAACGGGCGAAGGTGGCACAGGGCGAATACGAACGTATGGCAGAATTCATCCGTCCGGCTACGGAAGGCTGGAAGACCCATGCGTACCGTTGCTCCGCGATCAAAAAGACCGGCCTTCTGGAGCTGTGGGCTGTCATGCGTGAATTCGAAAAGGTCACCAAGAAATCCGGCGTTTTCGAAAATCGTCGTCAGCGCCAGGTCCTGGACTGGGTGAACAGCATGATCGACGAACATCTCCATAACCTCTTCTTTGAGGATCCGATGATCAAGAGCCGTCTGCCTTCTGTGAAGGCTGCCGTCCTCACCGGTGTCGTATCGCCGAGCCAGGCCGTGAACGAACTCATTCACGCCTTCGACATGGATCGCGCATCAATCAAGCATTTGGAAGAAACAGAGAAAAAGTAAAGGGGTCAGCAGGAAAGTTGGGATAGTAGCTAAGTGCGTCCTAATTACTGATCGCTGATTACTAATTACTGAAAATCGATTTTATTTAAAATAAATCACACAAGAACTGCTGAGGACGCCTTTGCCCCCAGCAGCTTTTGTGCATCAAAATTGGATTTCCCTTTTGAAGGAGAGATGGTATGTTTACAAAAGATTTGTACTTAGCCGGCGGCTCTTACTACGGACTGCAGGAGGTATTCTCCCGGGTCTATGGCGTAGTGAAGACCGAAGTGGGCTATGCCAATAGCAATGTAGAAAATCCGACGAAAATGATGGTAGACAGCGGCAATGCGCAAGCCTTGGAATGTGTGAAGGTCACTTACAATCCAAAAAAGATCGACATCGGCATGCTGCTGAATGTGTTTTTTACCATCATCAATCCCTACACCGATGGCATCCAGGGAAAATTTGTGGGCCCTCAGTATCGTAGCGGCGTGTACTACACCAGCAAGGAGGATGTACCGCAGATCAGCTACTACATGGTATTCCTGCAGAACCGCGGCGTGTCCAAACAGGTGACAGACTCCGCTTTGGTGATGAATGAATTTGAAGGCGAAGGCAAGGTGCGCCCGAAGGTCCGTACCGAAATGGGCGAGCTGAAAAATTTCTACGCCGCGCCGGAGGAAGAGCAGTACTATCTCCGCAGCCATCCGGATACCTATACGCCGATTGATATTGCACTCTTGGAGAAGCTGAAGATTATTCAGAGCTAGCCTGAAAACGTAATCAATTTAGTAATTAGTGATCAGTAATTAGTGATCAGGGCGCGATTGGCAACTGTGTCTCGTGCGATGACATCACTACGGACAATCGACCACCGATTACTAAAGAAGAGCCGTGATGAATTCCTCGCGGCTTTTTTTCATGCCTTGCATCTATCGAAGTAGATGGGGAACAAGCATTTTACGGCGCCTGCTCTATGCAGTACTATGAGGAAGAAATATTTGTAAGGGGCAAGGCTGTGGTACTTCAGAAAAAGTGGCATGAGTTTGTGAATGCGGAGACATGAGCCGTCTTTTCATGCTTGCGGCGCTTCTATATTTGTGCGCCGCACCTTCCCTTGAACCTAAATACCTGAACCTTTAACCTTTTATCGAAAAGGAGTACATCCATGAAACCTTATATGATTTCCTATATGATGACATCTGTGGACGGACGCGTAGATTGCGCCATGACGGAGCATTTGCCGGGGACCGAGGAGTATTATCGGATACTGGATGCGTGGCACGCAGACGCGCACATTACCGGGCGGTATACGGCGGAGCTGGAAATGGCAAGTGGGATTTTGGTGGCAGAGGGAACGCATCCTTTTGGGAGAGAAGGCTTTTACAGAGCCGGTAGTCCCGCGTGCTATGAAATCATCATCGACACGAAAGGTCGTCTCTTGTGGGACCATTGGGATGGCGATGATTCTCTCTTAATCATCACTAGCGAAGAAGCGAGTCGGGAGTATTTGGATTACCTGACGGCAAATCATATTTCTTGGATCGCTACGGGGAAAGGACATGAGGGACTTCCGCGGGCCATGGAAATCCTGGCGGAAGAATTCGACGTGAAGCGGGCGGTGGTTCTCGGCGGGCCGACCATGAATACCGCTTTCCTGGAAGCCGGGCTTCTCGATGAAGTGAGCCTCCTCATCGGCAGCGGCATCGATGGCAGAGGCGGCATGCAGGCGGTCTTTGACGGACGGAGCATGGAGAGTCCGGTCAAGGTCCTCCACCTTTCTCACGTATCCCAGGAGGGAGATGCGGTCTGGGTGAGGTATACAGTATAACGGAAAAACGAATTTCGTGGAAGTTAGGAGTGAGGAGTGAGGAGTGAGGAGTGGAGGTGCGCCGCACAATTCATAAAGCGGCGCAAGTTTTTGAAATTGGTAAAATCGTTTGGCTACTCTCCCCATATCCGTAAACTCTACCTGTTTCCGATGATGAGACGAAAAGGTCTTATATGAAAAAAGTTCGCTACTTCATGTCCCGATACCATTAAAAGAGCCGGTAAACGGTTATATGGTAAACGGATAACGGTAATGGGAGAGCAGCAAAAAGCGTTTGTCTATTTCAAAACTCGCGCCGCTTTCCAATTTGATGCGGCGCACCTCCACTCCTCACTTTACCGCTATATCCCTTTTCAGCTATACCTTGAGCGCAACCATGCCCGATTTCTAATGTTCTTTAATCATGTATAAATTTGCGTTTGACATAGAGGCTTATAAGTGATAAACTATGCATAACCGAATAAGAGAAAGTTAGGTGCCCTAAGGGCTTAATAGGGAAGACCGGTGAGATGCCGGCACGGTCCCGCCACTGTAATGTGGAGCGAATCCATTATGTCACTGAGAAATCGGGAAGACGGAGGAGCCATGAAGCAGAGTCAGGAGAACTGCCTAGCTTGTATCACCGATAGAACTCACGAGCGATGGGAAGGGGATGTCTGATAGATGTCTCTTTGCGCTTGCGTAAAAGAGATTTTTTATTGGTTTTTCGAAAGGTTATGAGGAATACAACTCCATAAGAAGACAGGTGTCCATAAGGACTTAATAGGGAAGACCGGTGAAATACCGGCACGGTCCCGCCACTGTAATGCAGAGCGAATCCAACAGATAGTCACTGATGGGAATATTGGGAAGGCTGGAGGAGCGAGGAAGCAAAGTCAGGAGAACTGCCTGTTTTGTACAACCGTTTGACCTACGAGCGATAGGAAGGTGTGCTTCGATGTAAGTCTTTTTGACGTGCATATATCCACCCTTTTTCTATCCAAAAAGGGTGGATTTTTTGATTTCATCTTCCGATTTCTGATGAGGATCCCAAATCGGAGTTCCTATTCGGGAGGATGGTGACAGGGAACACCATTCTCCAAGCACTTCGGTGTGCAGATAGGAGCGCCCTCGCGGCGTTTCTTGTATATCCGTTTCATCTCGAAGCTTCCTATATATGATGTAAATGCCTTCGGGCTTTACATATACCTGTGGGGTTTTCTCCCATGGTTCATCTCCTTTAGGTGATGGTAATATGGAAACATCTCTCGGTTTCCTGTAGGGAAAATTGCCATCACCACCCCTTCTACTATAGCTTCTTCGGAAGTGACTATATATCGGTTCATCCGATGTAATCCTCTACCAAGAGGTTTACATATACCTGTGGGGAATTGTTTCCCATGGTTCATCTCCCTTCAGCGATGATTTCAACAGGGAAATGGAGTCATCGCTCCCCTTTTACTACATCTTCCTTCGGGAAGCTCCCATAGAGACCTCCGGTCTCACTCCAGAGCCCGCAAGGGCGAAAGTCTTACCTCCTTAGGATGCTTCGCATCCTTCGGCCAGGATGGCATCAGGGATGCCGTCCTGGCTCACTCTCTTTTTTGGTAATAACTTTCGGTAAGAAAGCTATTATACAGGTTCTCATTACGGAGCTTAACCGGCTCCACCCCTTTGGAAGCGGCGCATGTCGCTTCTTTTTTTCTTGTAATTAGTGATTAGTGATCAGTAATTAGGACGTATT
This sequence comes from Agathobacter sp., assembly GCA_963657285.1. GTDB lineage: Bacteria > Bacillota > Negativicutes > Veillonellales > Dialisteraceae > Dialister. The sequence goes on along the minus strand of CAVKMC010000010.1, from coordinate 5,224 downwards.
TATCTAATTCCTCATCATTTCCGTTGACCGTTTATTGTATAACTGCAAACCGTCTCGCACTCAAAAACGCACGCTCTTATGGGCGTGCGTTTTTGAGTGGCAGGACGGTTCATGGTTATACGGTAAACGGATATGTTGGGGCAGCAGTTAATCGCGTCCTGATCACTAATTCCTAATTCTTAAATACTAAATACTAAACCACCCAAACCTCTCACAGGCCTTATAGATCCCATCCTCATCGGCGCGAGAGGTGATGTATTTCGCTTTTTCTTTGAGCTCCGGCTTGGCGTTGCCCATGGCGATGGTCATCCATTCTTCTTTGAACATAGAGCGATCGTTCATGCCGTCGCCGAAGACCACGATGTCCTCATCGGGGATGGAGAAGCGCTTCTGGATTTCCTCGATGCCCCGCTCCTTGTGTACCGGCTCGATGAGCATGGTGTCTGCGCTGAACCAGACATGAGGGAGAGCGCCCAGGGGGATGTCTTCCTTTTCCGCTTTGGTGCAGGCGATGAAAATTTTGTAAATGTCTGTGACTTTGTGGAAATCAAAGCTCTCATCGATTTTCGTTTTGTAGTAGCGATCCTTCACCTTGAAGAGGTAGGCCGCCGAGGGGCCGATGCGAAATTTTTGATTGAGCGGCGCTAGTGCCCAGGGATGCTTTTCTATGTCGATGGCGGAGAGCATGTTGAAGCAATCCGAGAGGGGGAGTCCTTCGTGGTAGAGAAGGCGGCCGTCCAAGGTGACCGCATTCCCGCCATCGGACACGGCGGCGGTGATGCCCAAGTCCTGCGCCACCTGCCAGGCGTCAGACTGCAAGCGGCCGGTGGCGATGGAGACGAAGTGCCCCGCCTTCTGCAACAGGTGGATGGCTTCTCTCGTGCTGCCGGGATAGTCTGCGGTGAGCGGCGTGGTCAATGTGCCGTCGATGTCAAAGAAAAAATATTTCCTCATAAGGCGCCTCCTTTGTTGCTCTTATTATACTACGAAAGTGAGAATGGGATAAGGCGTGGTTACCGGTCTCGTCATAGCTTTGAGCTTTGAGCTAGGAGCTTGGGGCTCGGCTAGAGTCCAGTAGGTGTGCCATGCGGTAGAGACATGAAACAAGCGGCGGGGCTGCCTTTCAAATAACGTAGTTAAATTCTGAGTGTCTCTAACAGAGCTCCAAGCTCTAAGCTCCAGGCTCCTAGCTATGAGGGGGCAGGTAAGCAGCCCTTATCCCTTCTCCCGATTCCCAAACCAAATCCCCGCAAGGATCAGCAGCATGCCGCCAAATTGTAGGAGGGTGATGGATTCGCCTAGGAGAAGGAGGGAGAAGAAGAGGGCAGCGGGGAGCTCGGAGGCGGCCAGGAGGCTGCCGAGGCCCGGGGCGATGTGGGGCATGCCGATGCCCAGGAGCAGCGGCGGCAGGAAGACGCCGAAGAAGGTGAGGATAGCGCCATAGGGAAATATGTCTACCAGGTGCTGGGGCTCGGCAAAGAAGGAGGGAGGCAGGAAGAGGCAGGCGCAGAGAAGGGCGCCTGTCACCATGAGACTGCTCTTGGTGAGCGGCGGGATGTCCTTGCCCAGACGGTTTAGGCAGGTGATGCTGGTGGTATAGCAGAGAGCCGCGCCGAAGCCCCAGAGCATGCCGATTTCAAAGGTGAAGGGCCGGCTATTTCCAATGGCTCCGGCGGCCAGGATGGTGCCGAAGAGGACGATGGCCACCGAAAGCAGGCGACGGCTACTAGGAAGCTCCTGTTTCAGCAAACATTCCACGAAGCTTCCAAGCCAGATGGATTGGAAAAGGAAGATCACCGCCAAGGAGGCCGGGAGAGTTTCCAAGGAAATATTATAGAGCAGCGTGGTGCCGGCCATGGGGATGCCCAAGGCGAGGAAGGATAGGGTGGTCTTCACGGGCGGAAGCTTTCTTACCTTGATGAGCCAGCTGCTCCAAAGGATGAGAAAGCCGAAGAGATACTGCACCGCCGACACGTCATTGACAGAGAAGCCGGCGCGGTAGGACAGCTTGACCAAGGTAGAAATGATGCCATAAGAAGCGCCGGCCCCAAAGACCAGGGTGGCGTATAAGGTGTGATGCATGGTGGGACTCCTAAGTGAATATAATTTTTTCTATTATACCATGCGGGGAAGATGCGGCTGTCAGGAAATTAGGAGTGAGGAGTTAGGAGTGAAGGCGCGCCGCATCAATTCATATAGCGGCGCAGAGCTTTGAAATGGAAACGCTTTTGGCTCTCTCCCCATATTCTTGAACCGTTTATCGTATAACCGTTAGCTATGCGTGTTTGCGATAAAGGTAGTGGGTCAGCAGGAAAATGTGCTGACTTTCAAAACTTGCGGCGCTTCTTAATTTGTGCGCCGCACCACCACTCCTCACTCCTCACTCCTCACTTTTGGGGCATCACCCGCCCTATGGCACCCTCTTCCGAGAAGAGGGCAATGCGCCATAATCCCATATCCCTTATCTCTTATCCCTTATCCCTAAAGATTGATTGTCTACAGCGACGCAAAACGTAATTGACAATACTCCCATTTCCCTATACAATGAATTTGACTGTAAAGAGATAGATTTGGTATTATGAAGTATCATTGTTATCTGATTCTTTTTAGAATAGAGAGGCATTATGGCACAGGATATAAAGGCGGAGAAGGAAATTCTTTTCGACATCCGTCATTTGACTCATACCTTTGAGACCGAGGACGGGAAGAGTTTCAAGGCCTTAGATGATGTGACTTGCACCATTGAGAAGGGCTCTTTCACCGCCATCATCGGCACCAATGGCAGCGGGAAATCCACGCTGGCGCGGCATTTGAATGCGCTGTATCTCCCTACGGAGGGGGAAATCCTGGTGGAGGGCATGTCCACGTCGGATATGGATCACATCTGGGACATTCGCCAGAAGGTGGGCATGGTTTTCCAAAATCCGGATAACCAGCTGGTAGCGGCCATCGTAGAGGAGGATGTGGCCTTCGGCCCGGAGAATCTGGGCGTGCCGCCGGATGAAATCCGCGAGCGCGTGGACTCGGCGCTGGAGAAGGTGGGCATGTCGGCGTACCGCACCCATTCGCCGGCCATGCTGTCCGGCGGGCAGAAGCAGCGCATCGCCATCGCCGGCATTTTGGCCATGCATCCGGACTGCATCGTTCTGGACGAACCGACGGCCATGCTGGACCCTGTGGGCCGCAAGGAGGTCATGGATACGATCCATGAGCTGAACCGCACCGAAGGGATCACCATCGTCCTCATCACCCATTTCATGGAGGAGGCGGTGACGGCGGACCATGTATTGGTGGTGGACAAGACGAAGCTGCAAATGCAGGGCACCGCGAAGGAGGTTTTCTCCCAGGCAGACAAGCTCACTGCCATGGGGCTCGATGTGCCGGTGGCGGCGGATATTGCCCACGGCCTTCGGGGGAGTGGATTCTCCATTCCGGAGGATTGCATGACTGATGAGGAGCTAGGAGAAGCACTATGTCCATACGCGTCGAAGATATAAGCTATATATATGGTAAGGGCTCGCCTTTGGAAAAGGTGGCTCTTGACCACGTGGATCTCACCATCGAGCCGGGGGAATTCATCGGCATCATCGGCCACACCGGCAGCGGGAAATCCACATTGATTCAGCATTTGAATGGCCTCGTCCATCCGACCACCGGCAAGGTGATCATCGATGGCGTGGATCTTTCGGAGAAATCCAAAGCCGCCGTGGCGAAGCGTCACTCGGTGGGCATGGTTTTCCAGTACCCGGAGCATCAGCTTTTCGAGGAAACTGTAGAGAAGGATATTGCCTTCGGTCCTATGAATCTAGGCTGCGACGAAGAGGAAACGAAGAAGCGCGTGAAGAGCGCCATGAAATTTGCAGGCCTTGACTACGATACCTTTGCCGGCCGCTCGCCCTTCCGCCTGTCCGGCGGGCAGCAGCGCCGCGTGGCTATCGCCGGCGTCATCGCCATGCACCCGGATTTCCTGATCCTCGATGAACCGTCGGCCGGCCTGGATCCCATCGGCCGTCGGGAAATTTTTTCCCGCATCCAGAGCTGGTACAAGAAGGGCATGTTCTCGGTCATTCTGGTTTCTCATAACATGGACGACATCGCCCGCTTGGCCACCCGCCTTTTGGTGATGCACAAGGGCCACTTGGTCCTGGACGGCGAGCCCATGGATATTTTCCTCCATCATAGAAAAGAGCTGCAGGAATGCGGCGTCGATGCGCCGCCGCTCACCCAGACCCTGCTGTATCTCAAAGAAAAAGGCATTCCCGTGCCTGAGGACGCGAAGACCACGGCAGAGGCCGTAGAAAAAATGGTAGCCATGCTGGGAGGTAAGAAACATGCTAAGTGATATGACTCTCGGCCAATACTACCCCGGCGACTCCTTCCTTCATCGGATGGATCCGCGGGCGAAGATCCTCTGCACCATGATTTTCATCGTGGCGATTTTCCTGGCCAATAATCTGTACTCCTACCTTTTGGTAGCCGCCTTCACACTGGGCACCATTTCCATTTCCGGCGTGCCCATGAAAATGGTGTGGAAGGCCATCAAGCCATTGTGGGTGATCCTGGTCTTCACCATGATGATCCACATCCTCACCACACCGGGGACGGAAATTTTTTCCTGGAAATTTATCCATATCAGCGAAGAAGGCGTGAGAAACGGGATCATCATGACGCTCCGTCTGGTCTTCCTCATTGCCTTTTCCTCGCTTCTGACCTATACCACCAGTCCCATTGTCTTGACCGACGGCATCGAGGCGCTGCTCATGCCCTTCCGCCGCTTCGGCGTGCCGGCCCATGAGCTGGCCATGATGATGACCATTGCGCTCCGCTTCATTCCTACTCTTTTGGAGGAAACAGACCGCATCATGAAGGCCCAGTCCTCCCGTGGCGCGGACTTCGTGAATGGCAACCTGTGGCAGCGGGCGAAGAATATGATCCCCCTCCTGGTGCCCCTCTTCATCTCCGCCTTCCGCCGGGCCGACGACCTGGCTACCGCCATGGAAGCCAGATGCTATCGAGGCGGTGAAGGCCGCACGAAAATGCATCAGCTGGCCTACACCTATCGGGATACATACGCCTTCGTGGCCGTCTTCTTGGTGACTGCGGCGCTGGTGGGGATGTACTTTTATTTTTGATAGGGTTTAGTAGTCGGTGGTCGGTAGTCGGTAGTCGGGTGCGCCAGTTCGGCGTGCAAAGTATAGGCGTGGTGCAAGTCCCGCCCCAGTAA
>CAVKMC010000009.1:10141-17120 GCA_963657285.1 Agathobacter sp. | reverse complement strand
GTCACTTTGATGAAATGGCCGCCCATGACGCTGCTGGACTGGATGGAGAATTCCGCATCCTTCGGTACTTTCGTTTCATCATAGAATCGCAGGTGCAGGACCGCTTCCCCATTTTCTACAGTAATCTTCTCTACCATCCCCACATCTACGCCGGCGTAGTGGATTGCATTTCCCTGGGAGAGGCCTTCCGCCTCTTTGAAATAAGCTGTCACGTGATAGCCACTTTTCCCGAAAAGCACCACGCTGCTCAAATGAATCATGATGCCCGCGAATAAGGCTATACCGGCTAAGGAAAAAGCCCCCACCTTCGCTTCTGTTGTCCATTTCATCAAGCATTACCTTCCTTTGTAAACATAGAGATAGACGGCAGTCCATTCATGAATTGCTTCACCCGTTCATCGGTCGAATTGTACAGCTCCTCCGGCTTACCGATGGCCAGAAACGCTCCTTCGTGCAAAAAGGCCATGCGGTCTGCAATCATTTCCGCTGATTTCAAATCGTGGGTCACCACCACGCTGGTAGCATGCAAAGCCTTTTGTGTATTTTTGATCAATAAGCTAATGTCCGTAGCACGGATAGGGTCAAGTCCGGCAGTCGGTTCGTCATAAAGAATGATTTCCGGCTCCAGGGCAATGGCCCGAGCGAGGCTCACACGCTTCTTCATACCGCCGGACAAATTGGCAGGCATCAGGTCTTCTGTGCCATCCAGACCTACCAGGTGCAGCTTTTCTTTCACCACTCGGTCGATGGCTTCTTCGGAAAGCTTGGTATGCATACGAAGTCCAAAGGCTACATTTTCCTTTACATTCATAGAGTCAAAAAGGGCTGAATACTGGAAAACCATGCCCATATGCCGCCGTTCTTCCGTGAGCTCCGCTTCGGAAAGCTTCGTGATATCCTTTCCGGCCACCAGCACCTCGCCGGAGGTAGGTTTAAAAAGGCCGATAATTAATTTTAAAATCGTGGATTTCCCCGAACCGGAAGCGCCCAGGATGACCATGGTCTCGCCTCTGGCAATGGAGAGATTCGCATCCTTTAGAATTTGCCTTTTCCCGAAGATTTGATTTACATGTCTGATTTCAATCATAGGCCGCCTCAAAACAGAATCGAAGAAAGCAGATAATTCGCTGCAAAGAGCATGATGATGGAGTACACCACTGCCTGGGTGGTGGCTCTACCTACTCCTTCTGCACCGGCTGTACAGGTCATGCCGCGGTCGCATCCCACCAGGGCTACGATCATACCAAAAATCACCGATTTGATCATGCCGATATAAAGATCCGACGGTACGCAGAAGGTGTCGATGGAGTGCATGAATACATAGGACGATACGCCATGGGTCAAGGAGGCTACGATCATACCGCCGCCAACGCCGATGATGACGCCGAATACATTCAGAAGCGGCAACATAGCCATGCAGGCCAAGAGGCGGGGCACCACCAGGTATCCCACCGGGCTCACCGCCAGGCAGCGGAGTGCATCGATCTGCTCGGTGACACGCATCGTACCAATTTCTGCAGTGATGGCTGCGCCTACACGACCGGCCAATACCACGCCGCAAAGCACCGGGCCCAATTCGCGACCCATGCCGATGGCTACGATGCCGCCTACAGTGAAATCAGCGCCGTATTTCGTAAGCTCGCCGGCAATCTGCACCGATAGCACCATGCCGGTGAAGAGCAAGGTCAAAGCCACGATGGGAAAAGACAAGACGCCCAAGTCAAGGCATTGCTTGCAAGTCTCCCTGAACCGAAAGGTGGGGAGTTCCTTGATGGCGGCTACCAAAAGCAGGATAATTGCTCCTAGCTCATGAAAGACGCCTATGGTCTTATTTCCTAAAGATTCCAAAAATGCCACGTCGGTCCTCCTTTGAAATCAGATCATTGAGAATGCGAGATGAGAGAATGAGAAATTGAGATAATGAGATGGTGAGATGGCGAAAGCGAGTAAGGAAATAAGCATCGCTCTCTCTGCGAGGTCACTCTTGTTTGAAGATGAAATAGTCCCCCGGCTACTGACCATCGACTACTGATCTACCTACTTCTTCTCAGCAGCTTTTTCCCCTGTCTCTGCTCCTTCTTTTTCCTTTGGCGACATCTCGGCCATCACCGGTTTCTTGGTTTTGGCCAATTTTTTCAGTGCCTTGTCTCGGTCGGCTGGTGCCATGACTTTGAAGGTGAATTGGCCATCGCCATAAATTACATAGTCCGTATCTACGCTGCTCTTTGGCGATTCCTTTTCCTCGCCCTTGGCGGTTTCCTTTTCCTTCAAGTAGTCCGGATTTTCAGAAGGCCTCTTCTCCTGGATGACCGCCTTCTTGGTTTCTCCCTCGCCTTTGGAAATCATGCTCACTTCGGGATCCAATATTTCTACAACGATCTGGTTGTTCCGATCCTCCTTCATGAGCTTCCCATGGAGGTCATTGAAATCCTTGTATACCCGAATACGGGTCAAAATTTCATCGGTGAGATTGAATTTCTGCTGCTGAATCAGATACGGAAGCGGTATCACGCCGCCGCCTCGGATTTCCAGGATCATATCCCCATAGGGCTGATCCTTGGGCACTACGAAGGAGAGGTCTTTATAAAAAATCTCTCCTCTATAAGGTTCGAGTCTAGCTCGAATGTAAATGGTATCTCCCGGACTCACAATGGTAGGCGTAGCCGATGCGTCCAAAAGCTGAGCCGTCTTGCGCTGGCCGGTCACCTTCATGTCGATGGTAATATTTCTCAAGGCATACTTTTCAAAACGGTTCTGCTCCAAGAGGCGCACTACATTATAAATTTCATCCACGCTGCGCTCTGCGATATCCTGGGAAGACCAGTACATGTTACGACGAGTGAATGGCTTCTGCTTCAAATCCTTCGGATAGAGGGTATAGTCGAAAGCCACTGTCCCCTGTCCCTTGCGATCCATGGTGCGGCTGATGGCATTATAAATCGAAGTGACAGAGAGTGTAGGAAGGAGGGCTTCATTCTGAATCATCCGCACATGGAGCTCTTCCTTCTTGCCGGTGTCCTCATCAGACACGGCAGCATGAAGGGCTACGAAATCAGGCATCTCTCCCGATAGGCCGCCGATACCGGCGCCGCGATCTTCATTGACAGTACCGATTTCCGCGCCCACGGATCCCAGCTTGAATGGGATATTCTTGCTGGGAATGACGGTGAAAATATAGGAATTATGCATGAAATAATTCGTTCCACCGCGAGTCATGAATGGATGACCAAAAGCAACCATGCGATTTCCATCCACATAGGTGACTGTGCCCACAGCGCCCAATTTCAAATCCCCGGTCACCAGCGTGGCAGCCACCGCACCACCGGCTTCCAAGGGGCGCGGCGTCTCATCGGAAGACACCGATGCCGATGCCATCGGAGCCATATGGAAATCCTTCATCTTCCCCGACAGGAAACCGAGCCCTTCCGTGCTATAGCCACTGGCCATGAGCGGTGTATCCAAAGGAATCAAATCCTCAGCGAGCCGCGGCGTAAAGCCGGTGTCGCTTTTATCATCCACGGTCCAAAGCTGCAGCATATCGGAAATCGGCGTCACCATGCCGATGCGGCCGCCGGACTGTGGGAAGCCATAGGCCACAGCGCCCAGAAGCTTTCCATCAATGTATACCGGACTACCGCTCATACCCTGGGCGATGCCTTCCGTCTTATCGATCAAGGGGCCCGACACCTTCACTAGCACCAAGTCGCCGCCGGTGGCGCCCTTCTGCTTCATGACGCCCAGCACTTCTACGTCAAAGGTTTCGATATCAGTGCCATGCACCACGGTCTTTGCGTATCCGTGCATGCCTTCTTTTACCTCTGACACCGGCATGAATTCCTGCATCCCATGAGCCGGCAGTGCCATGGACAGAGACAAGCAAATGCCTACGGCCAGACGCTTCATATATTTCTTAAATCGAGACATAACTCTCCTCTTAATTCTTCGTTTCCAATACCACTACCACAGCCTGCTTCTCCACCTTGTCTCCCACAGAAACGCGGACTTCCTTCACCACTCCATCCGCCTGGGCGCGCACAGCCGGGACAGCGCCCACCAAGGACTCTACCGTCGCCAGCACATCGCCTTCCTTCACAGCCTTTCCTACCGGAGCCACAGAGGTAATCTTTCCTTCCAGGACAGAAAGCTGCTGCGCATCCGCTGCCATGACCGGCATAGCCATGGCGACTGCCATAGCGCAAAGGCCTGCTTTGACGATTGTATATTTCATAATCCTCACCTCAACGAAGAAAAAATCTTGAGCCCTTTCTTTTCGGTGCAAAAAGAAATCCTAAGAACGCCATTTTATCTTTAAACTGTATTGTACCATTTTTGCGACAAAATTACAGAAAAAAATAAAAAGGGACATAACAAAAGTTATATCCCCTGTATTTCTTAATGCAAATCCTGCAACGAGTCTCTGAAATCGTTGATATATTGCAGCGACATGCCGGCACCGATGGCATTCACATAGGAGGGCCTTTCGGCCACGCGCGCCGTGATGCTGGTAATGCGGGTAATCAATTCATCCATGCCCTTTAGCTGCGATACGCCCCCAATGAGAAGAATCCCCTGCTCTCGGATGGACGCCAGCAATGCCGGCGGCGTGCGTTGCAGCACATCCTGGATATTTTTAAAAATTTTATACAAAATCGGATTCAGTGCGTAAGCCACATCCTCACCGGTCACGGCGATTTTCATCGGACATCCGGAAACCACCGATAATCCATAGGTCTCTGCCACCCGAGGTGCTTGATCCAAATCCCAAGCCGCGCCAAGCGCTATCTTCAGATTTTCTGCTTCCTTGCGGCCGATGCGGACATGATATTTCTCTCGCACCACCGCCATGACAGCCTGATCCATTTCTAGCCCCGACTCGGTGCCAAAATGGCTCACTACGATGCCATTGGAGGACAGCACAGAAACCTTCGTCGAGCCGCCACCTAGGTCCACCACCAGGGAACCGACTCTTCCCTCTTTGGCCAGTCCCAGTCCCATGGCTGCCGCCAGCGGTTGATCAATCAATACGGTCTTTCTGGCTCCCATGGCCACTGCAGCTTCCAAGAGCGCCCTACGCTCTACGCTATTGACTCCCTTGGAAACGCACATCATAAGCCGAGGATGGAAAAACATCCCGCGCAGGTACGACTGCGTCACAATGGAATTCAAAAGATAAGCCGCCGCATTGTAGTCATTGATCGCCCCTCTCTTGATGGGGCGAACGATCTGTATTTCCTTCGGCGTCTTGCCTTCCATTTCCTCCGCCTTTGTGCCATAGCTGAAATACTCTCCTGTTATTTCATTTCTGGCAATCACAGCAGCTTCCGGAAATACGATGCCCTTATGCTTCACATAGACCACCACATTGGATGTGCCGATATCGACGCCGATATCCTCGGAGCCTACCGCACCGATCCAGTCCAAGAGCGATTTCTGAGAAGATAATTTTCTGGCTCTTTCAGCGAGCCCCTTAGTCTCGATCGACACGGACAATGTCTGCTCCTAACCCCTGCAGCTTTTCTACAAGATGGTCATACCCACGATCAATATGATGAAGCTCGCCCACTTCGGTCTCTCCGCGCGCTGCCAGCCCCGCCAGGGTCAAAGCCGCACCGGCGCGAAGGTCGGTAGCCCTTACGAAGGCGCCTGTCAGGAATGGCACGCCCTGCACCGTCGCGCAGCGGCCTTCCACCTGGATGGATGCGCCCATGCGCTGCAGCTCGCCTACATGCATGAAACGATTTTCAAAAACCGTTTCCGTCACGCGGCTCACTCCATTTCCGACAGTCATGAGAGCCATGAACTGGGCCTGCAAATCTGTCGGGAAGCCAGGATACGGAAGCGTCTTGATATCAGTGGAGCGGATATGGCCATCACTGATGACGCGGACGCTGTCGATATCCTTGATCACCTTCACGCCGGCTTCGCTGAGCTTCGCAAGAAGCGGCTTCAGGTGTTCGGTCAATACATTTTCAATCACCACATCGCCGCCGGCCATGGCTGCAGCGATCATGAAGGTGCCTGCTTCAATGCGGTCCGGAATGACGGTGTGCGCCACCCCTTCGAGCTTCTTCACCCCTTCTACGCGGATGATATTCGTGCCGGCGCCTTTGATATTGGCGCCCATGGAATTCAGGAATGTCACCAGGTCTACGATTTCCGGTTCTTCTGCCGCATTTTCAATGATGGTGCGGCCTTCTGCGGTAGCAGCAGCCATGAGAATATTTTCCGTCGCGCCGACGCTGGGGAAATCGAGATAAATCGTAGTGCCCTTGAGGCCATGTGGCGCATAGCCTTCTACAAAGCCATTGCCTACATTGATTTCTGCGCCCAAGGCTTCGAAAGCCTTCAGATGGAGATCAATCGGACGGCTACCGATCATGCAGCCCCCGGGGAGTGCAATTTTTGCGTGACCCTTCTTCGCCAAAAGCGGCCCCATGATGAGGAAGGACGCTCTCATGCGGCTCATGAGCTCATAAGATGCCTCGCTCTTATCTACATGAGAAGCATCAAAGGTGAGCACATTGTCTTCCTTCTTCACTTCTACGCCCAAGGATTCCAGGACGCTACAAATGGTAGATACATCGTCCAGATTCGGCGCGTCTACGATAGACGCCGGCGTCTCCGGAAGAAGAGTCGCTACAATAATGGGAAGAACGGCATTTTTAGCACTGGATACGCGGACACGGCCATGCAGCTGCTTGCCGCCATGAATCACTAACTTTTCCAAACGGAATCACTCCTGTACAAAGACAATACACAGATTTATTTTTCTTATTATATAAAGGAAATATTTCTATAGCCATCTGGCTCTCCAAGGCTGTAGAAATATAATATGCTCAAAAACATAATTATATGTATGATACCATAAAAAAACGGGGGAATTCAAGGAGGAAGCGGTCAGAAAGACAATTCGAGGTTTAGTAGTCAGTGATCAGTGGTCAGTGAACAGGACGCTTTTGGCTGCCGGCACATTGTAACC
>CAVKMC010000009.1:0-10131 GCA_963657285.1 Agathobacter sp. | reverse complement strand
AGCCAGGGCTTACTTTTTTCAAAATTTTCGGCGCTTCTTAATTTGTGCGCCGCACCACCCCTTATCCCCATTTCCCTGACCCCTTTCTGAAAAAATTTTCGCACACTATCCGTCACTCAAATAGCATTCTTTCAAACTTTAGTGGTCAGTGAGCAGGACGCTTTTGGCTGCCGGCACATTGTAACCGAGTTCCTTAATCGATTAAACGCGCCCCGACTACCGATTACCGACCACTAAATCCTATTGTTCCAGCGTCACTGTCACCCGCTTCACGCTTTCCGTGTCGCCAAGAATGACAAGCATATCATTGGGCTCCATCTGCATGTCCGGCCGCGGATTGACAAACATATCCCCATCCCGCTTGATAGCCACGACAGTGATATTGTACTTGCGGCGCACATCACTACTGATCAAGGTCTTCCCCACCCAATCCTTCGGCACATGAATGGAAAGAATGGTGATATTATTTTCCATCTCGATATAGTCTACAATGCCCGGGGAAATCAAATTGTGCGCCACTCGGACGCCCATTTCTTTTTCCGAATAAATAATCTTATCGGCGCCGATTTTCTGCAGCATCTTGCCATGAATCTCATTCAGCGCCTTCACTACAATTTTCTTGACTCCCATTTCCTTTAAAAGAAGAGTCGTCATGAGGCTAGCAGACAAATCGCCTACGGAAACTACCGCAATGTCCGCATTTCCCGCACCGATGGCCGCCAAATTCTTTTCATCAGAGCAATCCGCGCAAACCACATAGCCCAGGGTGTCAGATAAATCCTGCACCACCTCTTCGTCGCTATCCATGGCCATCACATCATAGCCCATTTTCTCAAGCGTAGTGGCTACGCTGACGCCGAAACGTCCCAAGCCTGCCACGAAAAACTGTAATTTCTGTGCCATTTCTATATTCCTCTATCATTAAAATTGATTATTATCAAAAATACTTCTATGTCATAGTGGTCGGTAGTCGGTGGTCGGTAGTCGGTACGCATTTAGCGAATGCGAACCGATATATGCTAACCTTCATTCGGAAAAGAGGGATTAGCGTAAATGACTGAGCAGTCAAATGCGTACCGACTACTGACCACCGACTACCGACTACTAAACCACCAGCGAAAAACGCACCTCATCCCACCACAATATTTTCCTTCGGATACTTGATCTGGCTATGGTGATGACCGGCGAAGGTGATGGCCAAGGTCATGACACCGATACGACCGATGAACATGGCCGCCATGAGCACCAGCTTGCAGGAAGTATTCCACTCATTGGTAAGCCCCATGGAGAAGCCCACGGTACTGAAGGCTGACACCGCTTCAAAAAGAGCATCCTCAAAATTGAAGTGAGTCGGTTCCAGAAGAAATACCAAGAGCGCCGTCAAAAAAGTCAAGAGAATGGCCAAGGTAAATACATTCGACGCTTTGACCAGGCACTCCGGCGCTACCTGCTTATGAAATAGCACCACATTTCGATGACCACGGATCCAGGCCCAGAGAGACAGGATCAAAAGCCCAATGGTCGTCGTACGGATGCCGCCGCCGGTAGAGACCGGCGCCGCGCCGATAAACATGTAAGCCATCACGATCAATACCGTCGCGCTCATCATAGAATGGATATCAAACAAAGCAAAGCCCGCAAGTCTGGAGGAAATAGACATAAAGAACGCACTTTGCCATTTCTCTGTGGTCGTCAGATGGCCCAAGGTCGCCGGGTTATCCCCCTCCAATAGAAAGAAAACCACAAACCCCACAGGAATCAAAATCGCTTCCATCACAAGAATAAATTTTGTATTTAGTGCCAACCTGGCCCACGAGCGATTTCTAAGAACATCATCGAGAACAATAAAACCAATACCCCCCAAAAACATGGTGATACTGATCACCGTGCCCACCAGGGGATTGGCCGACATGCCCGCAAAGCCCACCTCGCTTCCCATGATATCCATGCCGCAATTCGTGAAAGCAGAAACCGCATGCCAATAGCCCTGGTAAATTCCACTCCAGCCATGGTCGATGCTTAAATAAGCTGCCAATATCGTCCCGGCAATGAGCTCAATAGACAGCGTAAGAAATACGATTTTCTTCACCAGCATCACCATCCCCGATGGCGTCTGCAGATTGAAAGAATCACTGATCAAGAGCCGCTCCTGCAAACGAATCTTTCGTCCCGCAGAAATACTGACCATAGCCATCATCGTCATGATTCCCAGGCCGCCTACCTGCATCAGAAATAAAATCACCAGCTGACCGAACAACGTAAAGTCCGTTTTCAAATCAAACATGCTCATACCGGTGACACTCACAATGCTGACAGACATAAAGAGCGCATCCACAAAGGAAACCGCCTTCGTCCCCGTCTGTGAAATCGGGAGCATCAGCAGGAGCGCGCCGAAAAGCATAAAGAGCGCAAAGCCACCGCAAATCAAGACGCCTCGATGGAGTCGATTCAGCGCCGCTATTATATTTTTCATCATAGAAAGATTCCTCTCCCTTACAACGGATGTTTTCCTTATTATACTATGATGGACAGGGAATTGACAGAAAGAATAAAAGGAAAGCTCGTAGTACTACCCGTGCAAAATAATGTGCCGCAAAATAAAACCCCGAAGTCAAATGACTTCGGGGGAAATGTCTGGTGGATCATCAGGGGTTCGAACCCCGGACACCCTGATTAAGAGTCAGGTGCTCTACCAACTGAGCTAATGATCCGTTTCAACGAGATTTATTATACTCGCTTGAACTGTGTTTGTCAAGCACTTTTTTCTTCGGAGCTTTTCGAATCAGTTCTCGTTTCAAGCGATGGTAAGAGTATATCACGGGAGTCTCGATTTTGCAAGTACTTTTTGAAAAAATTTTGATTTAATAGTGGATGCCGTACTTATGCTTGAGTTCTTCTATGTCTCGGCGCATATCGCGGTCACATTCCTCCAAAGCCATCTTGAGATTTGGAAGCTTCTGGCGGGTCATGAATGCTTTCTTCGCGCTATTCATGCGATAGATGTGAGCCAGCTCTTTTTTATATGAAGCCATGAATTCCTGGAGCTCTTCATCGGTGAGCTCTGTCATCTCTTTCTCTTCGTCCATGGTATCCCTCCTTCTTTCTCATTGTATCATTCAGGAAATCAGATTTCTACTCCAAGAGCCGAACACGGACCACTAAATACTAACTACTAACTAAAAAAGAGCCGCGGGGTGCGACTCTTTTTTTGTTACATATTATTATGCTTTAGCCTTCTTGGTTCTGAAGTACTGCATAGCGAATGTACCGGCCAGGATAGCGATGCCGACGAGGTCGGTCAGCATCTGCGGATCGATGAGGAGGAGGCCGCCTACCAGGAGAGCAAGACGTTCTACGATGTTGGCTTTGCAATAGAGCTGACCAATCATAGCAGAGGAGACGCCGACCATGCCGATGAGAGCGGTGGTGGTAGTTTCGATAACGCTGCCTAAGGTAGCATTGATTCCCAAAATTTCAGGCGAAAGGACAAATACATAAGGAATGATAAAGGCCGCGATGCCTAGCTTCGAGGCATTGACGCCGGTCTTTAGCGGGTCGCCGCCGGAAATAGCGGAGCCTGCGAAGGCGGCAAGGGCTACCGGAGGCGTGATGTCGGCAATGATACCGAAGTAGAATACGAACATGTGAGCTGCCAGGATCGGCACACCGAGCTGAATAAGGGCCGGTGCTGCGATGGTAGAGGTGATGACGTAGTTTGCTGTGGTCGGTACGCCCATGCCAAGGATCAAGGAGGTGATCATGGTGCAGACGAGGAGGAGCATGAAGTTTCCGGCAGCGATGTCTACCAGAGCGGAGGCGAGCTTCAGGCCGACGCCGGTCTTGGTGACGATACCGATGATCATGCCGGCAGAGGAGCAGGCAATGAGTACGCCGAGAGCGCCTCTAGCACCTTTCACAAGGCCGTCGATGATATCCGGAATGGTCATGCGGGTATTGGCACGAAGCATAGCGGATGCGATGGAAATAAAGATACCTGCGAGAGCGGCTTTCATCGGGGTGTAGCCGGAAGCCAAGAGGCCAATGATAGCGATCAAGGGGATAGCCAGGTGACCTTCTTCTTTCAGGATCTTACCCCATGGCGGCAGTTCGCTTCTCGGTGTGCCTTGCAAATTATTTTTCTTTGCTTCGAAGTGTACGCCCAGGAATACGCCGATAAAGTAGAGGATAGCCGGTACGATAGCGGCTTCTACGACTTCCATGTAAGGAATGCCGACGAATTCAGCCATCAGGAAGGCGGCAGCGCCCATGATAGGAGGCATCAGCTGGCCGCCGGTGGAAGCAGCGGCTTCTACGGCGCCGGCAAAGTTTTTGTGATAGCCCAATTTCTTCATCATCGGGATGGTGAAGGAGCCGGAGCCTACGACGTTGGCTACAGAGGAACCGGAAATGGTACCCTGAAGTGCGGAGGAAATAACGGCTACCTTCGCCGGACCGCCGGAAGCCCAGCCGGCGATAGCATTGGCGATATCAATGAAGAATTTACCAAGGCCCGTCTTTTCCAGGTACGCGCCAAAGAGGATGAAGAGGAAAATGAAGGTGGACGATACGCCCATAGGGATACCGAAGACGCCTTCTGTGGTGAAGAAGAGGTGTCCCACCATCTGCTTAATGGTCAGACCTCTGTGCGCCAAGGGTCCCGGGAGATACGGTCCAAAGAAGCCGTAGGCAAGGAAGCAGCACACGACGATGACAATCGGAAGGCCGACGATACGACGAGCCGCTTCGATGATCATCACGATGCCGAGAACGCCGATGATGGTGTCCGTCGGGGTGACAGTGCCGGCGCGAAGAATCAGGGCCTGATAATTTACCAAAATGTAAATCGGCGGGATCATGGCGATCACAGCCAGGAGTACGTCCAGCGGATGGAAGCGTCCTTTTTTGATCCAAGATTTCTTTGTGGGGCAAAGAAGATATACGAGGCAAATACCGAAGGACAGGTGCACGCAGCGCTGAATCATCGCATCCAGAGCACCGAAGAAGCCGGTGTAAATCTGGAAGCAGGAGAAGCAAATACAAATGACAGCGATGATTTTTGCACAGATGCCGGTGTATTCTGCTGTATTGGACTCCTTATCCAATTCTTTTAATTTTTTCTGCAGTTCCTCTGACAGTTCCCCATCAATGGGCTCATTGTCAGCGGGATTCATTCCCTTTTTTTCTAAATCAGCCAATAGAATCAACTCCTAATTTCTTTTTTCATGTACAGCACCTGGTACAGTGGAGCTACATAAAGATGTAATTCCTTTCCCAAAGGCATGAGAGATGCAAGATCGTATTCCGTATCCCCTACGTAGACCTTTTCTTCATTGGTCACACCGTTTCGGATAGAAAGCTCAGGGAAACGACGGTCAATGTTGTCCAGAATAAACCAGCCGCCTTCTTCCCGGAAATCTCCGTCGTCTTTGGAGAATGGAAGTCCTACCCCCATAGATTGATACTTCGTAGATTTCAATATGAATCCGTCTGCCATTTCATTGACTTCCAGATTTTCATGAATCATTGTTCTTTGCACCGAGTGACGATAAACCAAGGTCACCGGTGTCCCCGGCCTGACTCTCTCTTTAATGATGAAGCCCTCCGCGGTCTGCCCGAAAAGGTAGTCCTGCCGTGCAAACCAGCCCACCACGATCACAATGACACAGACGATCATGCCGACAATGATTAAAACGCTTTCTAGTTTCCCGTTTTTCTTTTTCTTCATAAACGAAAGCGAGAACGGACCCCCATAGAGCCCGTTCTCCCTCCTTCCTGTTTCAAGGTGAGTCCCTTAGCGAACCGCTAAGGAGGCGCCCTTTTTATTTAGATTTCAGATATTTTTCTGCGCCGGCATTCATCTTGACTGACATACCTTCCATAGCGCTGTCTTTGGTGATGTATTTGCCTACTGCGTGAGCAGCTTTCATGCGATCCAGGTGTTCATAGATGGATTTCACGATCTGTTCGCCCAGGTCATCAGAGAGCTTGTCAGTGGTAACGATGACGCACTTAACTGCTACCGTATCTACGTCAACTTCCTGTCCGGGGTAGGTGCCCTTCGGTACGGAAATCTTGGTGTAGTATGGATACTGTTTAATCAGCTGGTCAGCATGTTCTGCATCGACCGGGATCAGAGCTGCAGATTTGTTAGCAGCCAAGTCCTGGATAGCTGCGGTCGGGAAGCCTGCTACTACGACGCCTACATCTACGTTGCCGTCTTTCAGAGCATCAGCTGCTTCGCCGAAGGAGAGGTACTGTACATTGATATCATCATAGGTAAGACCATAAGCAGCAAGGATCTGACGAGCATTGGCTTCTGTGCCGGAGCCGGATGCGCCTACAGCGACCTTTTTGCCTTTCAGGTCAGCGATGGATGTAATGCCTTTATCAGCGGTGGTAACGAACTGAATGGTTTCCGGATAGAGAGCTGCAATGCCGCGAATGCTTTCTACCTTGTTGTCTTTGAACATTTCAGTGCCGTTAGCTGCATAGTAAGCGATATCATTCTGGATGAAAGCGATATCTACGGAGCCATCCTTCAGCATGTTTACGTTTGCTACCGATGCGCCGGTGGACTGTGCGGATGCGTTCATGCCTTTGATATTCTGGTTCAAAAGTTCAGCCAGAGCGCCGCCCAATGGATAATAGGTACCTGCGGTACCGCCGGTAGCGATGTTCAGGAACTGTTTGCCGCCTGCGGCAGAAGAGGAACCTGCGCTATCGCCGCCGCAGCCTGCCAAAAGTGCTGCACCTGCTACACAAAGAGCGCCTGCCATCAACATTTTCTTCATTGCTTTTTTCATAATAATTACCTCCTACGTCTCCCTCAAGTGGAAAGCATGCCATCCGTGGCTGATTCCACTCTATGCTTCCCGCAAAACCAGGATGCCCTCCCGATCCGGCTTGCTCTGAATTTTTATTCAAAAAATTGCAAGCTGCATGAATCTTCAAAAGCCCCTTCGCACTGTCGGAGGAAATAAAAAAGCAGCAGGCGCAAGGAAAAATCCAAACGTCATGCTGCAGCTTCTTCGCTCCAAGTGCTATCAAGTTGTTACTATCATACTACTTTTCAAAGTCTTTGTAAAGTAGGCTAGGTTGAATTCCTTTATTATTCTGATACTTGCCGCTATCGTACTTATCCGCCTCACCCAAGACTGTATGGAAATAAATCTGGCAAATCTCCACGCCGGAATAAATGCGGATGGGTTGCACACAAAACATTTCCAGCGTCCAATATCCGGAAAAGCCCACATCCCCAAAGCCGGCGGTCACGTGAATGAAGAGACCCAGGCGGCCGATAGAGGAACG
The DNA here is from genome assembly GCA_963657285.1 of Agathobacter sp. Taxonomy (GTDB): domain Bacteria; phylum Bacillota; class Negativicutes; order Veillonellales; family Dialisteraceae; genus Dialister. The sequence goes on along the minus strand of CAVKMC010000009.1, from coordinate 2,823 downwards.
GCCCTCCAGCATAGGGACGAAGCATTTCGTTTTTGTATATTCATGCGTTCTTCCCAGGTACAGCTTATTCGGCTGCAGCACCAGCCCTTCCGGCGGAATATGGAGCAGCGTCCCGGTATTTGGCTTTTTCATATCCAGCTCATAATTATCATAGACCATGAGCTCATCGGAAAGAGTTAAGTTATAGCTATTGGGATTTACCTTTTTCGGATCGAAGGGTTCGATGATAATTTCTTCCCCCATATGTCTTACGATTTCTTTGCCGGATAGAATCATTTCCGCTTCCTCGCTTCCTCATTAAAAATTTTACGATGCTCCGCCATACGACGGCGGCTGAAGGAGCCATGCGCCTTTTTTTCTTGAAGGCCATAGAGCTTTATTTCTTTCTCTGTAAGTCTTGGGGAAATCAAAAGCATCCCCTCATCATTGAAGGAAATGAGATGGGCCGCAAAAAGAGCGCCGTGGGTGGGACAAAATAGGAGCCCCTTCTTCGTCTCTCCCCCGCTTCCATAGGGCAGCGCATGAAGAAGAGAAATCCGATCCGCTCCGCATACCGCGCAGGCCGGATGCGCCGTCATGGACTTCCTGCGGAAATCCTCCCGCTCATCCATGAATCGCCGAAGCCTCACCACTGTAGTCTCTGAGGACTCCAGAAATAAATTTCCTTCCGCCCCCGAAGTGGTCACATCGGTTTCCAGCATCCGAGAAATCTGATCCATACGAGTGATGTCTGCATCCACCAGTTCCTTATAAGCCAGGACGGCTTCGGGCTTGAGTACCCAGAAATAAATGCCATCCTCCCCTTCTGTGCCGTCGAAGACATACTCCCAGGGATGCCGCGTGATGGTTTTCCGATTCTCCCTCAGCGTGAATTCTTCGCTCTCCGCCTCATCTTCTATGGTTTCCTTGGCCTGGGGGCTCTCATAGGTCAGAAGGAGCCCCTTCTCATACATGTCGCGGATTTTATTTCCCGCCCAGCCGACGCCGGCATTAAGAGCTCGATACTCCATGTGAAGATCCGCAGCGATATTTTTCGCATTATCCATGTAATCCGTCGAATGATAGAGCCGAGAAAAAATCTGCATCATCAGCCGGCTCATCACCGTCTTGTCCGCCAAGAGGGACAGCCACCCGTCTACCGTGATCTCATCCCAGCGCTTCAGCCCTTTCCTTCTAGCCACCATCTCACCCCCTTACTGTTATTTTATATGTGATTATACCATCTATGGATGGGTTTGGGGAGATGGATTGTAAGCAGTAATTAGCGGTCAGTAATTAGTGATCAGTAGTCGGTAGTCGGTCGTCGGTGGTCGGTGGTCGGTGGTCGGTGATCGGTGATCGGTGGTCGGGACGCGTTTGTCCATCGTTTCCAAAAAATAAAAAAGCCATGAAACCGATTTCTCGATCTCATAGCTTTAAATGCCAAAGGTAGAGTGTCACCGCAGAAATCTGCGTACTGACTACCGACTACTGACTACCGATTACTTTTATTCTTCCACAAAAATTCTCGGGATTCGTTTCAGATCGCACATGATTTCATGCGGAATGGTTTCAGCGGTCTTTGCCACTTCATCCACAGAGATTTCTTCCTCTCCCTGTTTGCCCATGAGTACCACTTCATCGCCGGGCATCACATCGTCATCCACAGCCACCATGAACTGGTCCATGCAAATGCGGCCCACTACCGGGCAGCGTTTGCCATTGATGAGGACTACGCCTTTGTTGGAAAGGCTTCTGTGCCAGCCGTCTGCGTATCCGATGGGGACAGTGGCGGTCTTCATATCCTCCAGCGCCACATAGGTGCCGCCGTAGCCGATGGCTTCGCCTTTGTGGAGTACCTGTACGTGAGTCGCATGGCTCACCACGCGCATAGCATACTGGAGGTCCAGCTTATTGGTCATCACATCGGACGGCTGCGGTCCATAGATGATAATGCCCGGGCGCGCCAGGTTGTGCCAGCTTCTCGGGATATCGATGACGCCGGCGCTATTGGCAGAAGAAATGACGAAATTCTCATCCACCGGCATGTGGGAGATCGCTTCATCGAAACGATCCAGCTGCGCGAGGGCCGCATCCTTCTCCTTGTGATCGGCTGTAGCCATATGAGTGAAGGTGCCGCGAATGTGAATATGCGGGTAAGCTTTCAATGTTTCCAAAAGCGCCGGCACATCCTCCGGATGGGTGCCGATACGGTTCATACCGGTATCGATAGGAAGCATCACATCCATGGTCTTTCCGGCTACAGAAGCGATGGCTTCCAGCGCATCCAGGTCTACGGTATCGTCGATAGGCATGATGAGATCCTTATTCACACCGATGGGCATATCCTCCGGAAGCGGCAGCCCCAGCACATAAATCGGACAAGTAAATCCGGCATCCCGAAGCTCAGCGCCTTCCTCTACGCGAGCGACAGCGGCAGCTACATACCCTTCTTCCAAAGCGATGCGAAGAGTCTCGATGGCACCATGACCATAGGCATTGGCCTTCACCACAGCCAGAGCATTCACTTCCTTGGGCAAATGCGCGCGAATGACCTGCAGATTGTGGCGCAGCGCGCTAAGATTGACTTCCATATAAGAAACCGGCATTCTAATTTCCTCCCATTCATTGGAGACCGCGACTGCGGCCATAAAAAAATCACTGCATCCATAAAGAAGCAGACTTCCGTCCGCCTTTCAAAGCTGCAGTGCTTCCTTCTTTTTCTGCCCCTAATCATACCGCGAAAGGGAGAAAAAGGCAAGAATGGTAATTCGTGGTAAGTGGTCAGTGGTCAGTGGTCAGTAGTCGGTAGTCGGTAGTCGGTAGTCGGGACGCGTCTGACTT
>CAVKMC010000008.1:0-17543 GCA_963657285.1 Agathobacter sp. | reverse complement strand
GTGGCAGACGCTGGTGAGCGATTCGCCGGCTATGTTTTGGGAAAAGGTAGGGTCTTTTTTGCGCCCTTTTTTGCCGAAGCTTGCACAGCGCCTCTCGGAGATGGGCACACCTTCTTCAGAAATAGAGCTGGATGAGCTGCTATCCTATTTCGATACGCTTTCTTTTTCGTCGCCAGTGTATTTTGTATTGGATGATTGCCATGTACTGACCGATGCCTTGTGTTGGCGATTCCTGGAGCTTTTGGCGCGGCGGCAGGTGCGGCATTTGCATGTGGTGCTTTTGTCTCGAAATCGGCCGCCGATGGCACTGGAGGATTTACGGCTGAAGGGGCTGGCTACGGAGCTTGGTAGCCGAGAGCTTTCGTTCTCAGCGGAGGATATTTTAGGATTTTTCCGCCAGAGCGGGCTTTTGATTTCTGCAGCCAATAGCCAGGAGCTTTTCACTGCCACCAATGGCTGGATCTCAGCAGTATGTCTGTACGCCCAGGGCTATATGTCCTATACGCAGCATATGCAGGCCCGGAAGGGACACGGAAGCTTCTCGGATTTCTTTACGAATTATGAAAATGAGCAGATGTATCGGCTCTTGGAAGAGACGGTATATCGGGCCTGCACAGAGGATGAGAAGAAATTCCTGATTGCTCTGTGCCCACTGGATACGTTCACGCTGGATGCGCTGGATTTCATCCTGGAGCGGATACCGGATCTCACGGAGTCGCCACGGCAGATCCTTCACAATCTCCTGGTTTCCAATAGCTTCATCGGGAAGAATGCGCTGGAGAATCGCTATGAGATCCATCCGATCCTGCTCTTTTTCTTGCGGAAGCGGCTGAAGCTGCAGACAAGGAAGGTGCAGGATTTCCTCTATACGGTGCTGGGGGATTGGTATCTTCATGTGGATAGCCCGGGGACGGCAGTACATTGGTACCTGGAAGGCCATCAGTACGATAGGCTTTTGAATCTTTTCATGACGCGAGAGGAAATCTTCCAGGATTTCGCCAATAGAGAGCTCTTGGTCCGCTGCTTCACCGAGTGCCCGCTTCCCATCAAGCGCAAGCATATCCTGTCTTGCCTCCTTTGCGCGAAGTCGCTGCTGCTCTTTTGCGAGCCATCTCTTTTCAAGCGGACGCTCTTTGAGGTGCAGTCCATCATAAATGCGCTGCCGCCGAGCCAGGAGAGGAATGGGCTCCTGGGGGAATTGGAAATCCTTTTCGCCTTCACCTGCTTTGCGGATTTGTCGGAAATGCATGACCACCTGATGCGGGCTACGCTCCTCATGAGCGGCAAGCCTTCACGGGTGGTGAACCGGGATTTCCCCTTCGGCTTCGGGGCCAATGCGCTGATTTCCCTGATATACAATAAGCCGGGAAGCCTAGACGAGCTGAACCGGACCTTCGCGGAAATCATGTCCATCTATCAGTCCTTGATTCCCGGCGGCGGTGACGGCGCGGTAGAGCTTCTTCTGGCAGAGACGGCGTACTGCCGCGGCCAGTGGAATCAAAGCTACGACTATGCCCACGAGGCCATGGATAAGGCCCTGGAGTCGGACCAGACCGGGGTACTCCTCATGGGCTACCATCTTTTGATCCAGCTGGCTTTGATTCATGGGGACTACCGGGAGTATGAGCTGGTGCAGAAGGAAATACAAAGAGCAATCCGACTCGCAGAGCGTCGAGAGCTGCGTCATTCCGCCGAAGTCACCCAAGCGGGGGTTCTCCTCTTGGCCGACGGCGACCCCAAGCAGATACCCGAGTGGATCCTCCATGGCCGCTTCCATAATGAGGACGTACTGCCGCCGGTGTGTATCTGCGCGTATATGCGTTACGGCCGGGTCTTAATCCTGCAGAAGGCCTATTCACTCCTCCTCTCCTTCTATCGGGATATGGAAAATCTGAATCGCCGCTATCCCAGCAATCCATTGATGATCTACGCCGATATATACCAAGCCATCTCCCTGGCCGGCCTGAAGGATATGGCAGCCGCAGAGAAATCCATGGCCTCTGCTTTGGAGCGGGCCGCAGAGGACCGGATCTACATCCCCTTCATACAGAACCTGGACCACCTGGGAGAGCTCCTCCCCTTCATGGAGAAAAAGGCGCCGGACTTCCTAGCTGCCGTCCGAAGTCTCCATGGAGACTTCGAGAAAGGCGTCGCCGCCCTCTCCCCGGCCCTCTCCCTCTCTCGTCTCTTCACAGATAGGGAAAATCAGATCCTTACCCTCTTGAAACGAGGCTATACGAATAAACAAATCGCCGCTGAGCTTTTCATCGCGGAAATCACAGTAAAGAAAAATCTCGCCCGCATCGCTGAAAAGCTGGGCGTCAAGGGCCGCATGAACATCCTGCGAGCCTTGAGCGAAAACGAAAGACGACAAATGAATCGATAAAGAGCCGCTCCCTTTTGGGGAGGGGCTCTTTTTTGCTTTGATTGTCGGTAGTCGGTGGTCAGTGGTCAATGGTCGGGCGCGTTTAGCTGCTTCCTCATAGCTATGAAGAAGCAGGCACGCGCGCCCCGACCACCGACTACCGACTACCGACCACTAAACCTCTACCATTCTCCTCCTTCCAATGGTAATATAGTAAAAACTAAACGAGAGGGGGACCCATCATGGAGGATCCTAATTTTGAACAGACTGACCTTTTTTCTTTTGTGGAAGAGAAGCCAAAGAAAAAGAAGGCGCGAATAAAAAAAGAAACCGCTCCCACGGAAGCGGCTGAAGCTATTTCGGAGAAAGCCATTTCTGTAAAACCAATTTCCAAAGAAGATACATCTACGCCCACCTGGCAGGAGAAGCTCTGGGAATTTGACCTCACCGTGAAGAGCCAGGACATGAAGGACACCATGAAGGCCGCCATGGTGTCGGAGGGCTTCACGAAGCGAGAGGCGAATCATATTTTCAAAGGCCTTTTCTTCAAGGAAAAAATTTGTAATACCAAGGCCCAAGCGCTGGAATATCTTCGAAGCATCCCTACCTCCTACGCAGTGAAATATAAAATCGGCATCGAGCCGTCGCCGAAGATGATTTCCTTGAAGAAGCGGCTGGACGAAAAGGAAGCCCGCCTCGCCGCCTACAGCAGGGAGCAGAATGAAAAGAAATTCAAAACCGATTTCGTTTCCTGCCCCCATTGCAGGTCCAAGGTGAATGGTAGCTTCATCACACCGCCCCGCTGCCCGGTGTGCGGCGAGGACATGCGCTCCGACACAGCAGTGAAAACCATCGCCGCTCTGGAGGAGACCGTGCAGGACCTCAAAAGGCGCTACGAGGATACGGCGAGAAGGTACAATAGCAAATTCACCGGCGGCGAGAAATGGATCATCCGGCTTGTAAATGAGTAGTCAGTGGTCGGCGGTCGGGGCGCGCTCGTGAAAGTGAGGAGACGCCTCTTATCCCTCATCCCTCACACCCCATAAATTGTATATCCCCTCATGTATACCTCCTGGTATACTTTCACCTCCCGAAATGTATCCTCTCATGTATACCTTTGTATACTTACCCCCACAGTGGGGGGATGATATGATAATGCCAACAAAGAAATTATCGAAGGTTTCAGCGATGAGGCGCCAGAAAACGCGTCTCTTACGCATAGGGGGGATTATCATGAAGTGTCTGGTATGCGGTAAAGAATTCAAACAAACTCGTCCTTGGCAAAAATATTGCTGCCCCAGCTGTAAGCGCTATGCCAATCGGCATCCCGATGAAATGAAAGCATCGGAGGCAAAAGAGGAGGAGTCGGTGATCCGCGAATTTTACTGCCGGAAATGCGGCGTCCTGGTACAGGTGCGGGACCACAAGGATTTCCGTATGCGCTTCTGTAGCCAGAAATGTGAGAAGGCCTACTGGAAGCACACCCACAAGAACATCCCGAAAGAACCGGTCTTCCAATTCCACTGCGAAGAGTGCGGCGCTCTGGTCACCGTCTCGGATCCGAAGGATAAGAGAAAGCGCTTCTGTAGCGCCGTGTGCCGTTGCCGCTGGAACAATAAGAACCGCCTAAAAAAGGCCCACGCTATGCCCCATAAGATCCTGAAAGAGGGCTGATGGGCATAGAAAATTGAAAGCACGAGAAGTGAGAACGCATTGATGTGCGGGCTCACTTTTTTATTTTCGTGGTCGATGTTCATGGTACATCATGCCTGCCTCGGGAAGAATGTGCCCGCCGGGCGGATGATGGTTCGCTTCGTAGCCGGTAGTCGAGGCATGTTCGATACTTAGGGAAACGCTGATCACGGATCACTGATCACTAAGCTCCTTGTATCTCATTTTTGCATATAAATCGCAAATTTAGTGATTTTCATATTACCAACCGTGGGGGAAAGATGGTATAATTTAAGAAAGAACTTATAACATATATAAACTGTTTTGATATATATGCAGTAATCGATGACTACGCCTGCCCTCTTCGGGAAGAATGTGCCCGCCGGGCGGACGATGGTTTGTTTTGTGGTTGATAGTCGGGACGCATTTGACCGCTTAGGGAAAGCACGTAAGCGCAAGCTTATCCCTTATCCCCTATCCCTTACTACTATAGAGGTCTCCCCTATGAAACAATACTCTTACAGCATTTCCGACCTTTCGGAGCTGGGGCATGTGATTGATGATGTGACCCATCTCTCGCCCAAGGGGCAGGTTTTGATTTCCCTCTTTACGCCTTGGTGCGCAGCGGAAATTGCGACGCTCACCAAGCGACTCGCTTCCGCATTCCCGCAGGCCTCTCTTTCGGGAATGACTTCGATTGCCGGGATTTCCCACGGCCGAAATGCGGATCGTCGCACAGTGATCCTTTTCGATATCTTCGAAAGGGCAGAGGTCCATACCTATTCCTACGAGGTAACCCAAGGCACAGAAAAAGAAAATGGGATCCGCTTCCTTTCGGCGCTCTCCCATCTTCCTCACGTGGCGGGGATTGAAATCCTGACCTCTCAAGACGAGAAGGGATTTTCCGATTTCCAGCCCTTTTTGGCCTGCCTTGATACCTTGGACCCGGAGCTTCCTGTCTGGGGTGCCATCGCCGACAGTGAGACCTGGCCGAAAGACACCTATGTATTCACCAAGGATTTCCTCTCTCACTCCGGCTATGTGCTTCGCGTGTACACCGGAGATGTAGAAATCATGACGGATCATGTATTCGGATTCCAGCCCTTGAGCCGCAAGCTCACCATCACAGCCATGGATGGCCCCATGATCATCAAGGAACTGGACCACAAGCCGGCGGTCTATTTCTACGACCGCTATATCCATGTGCGAGATTTCCTGGAGCAGTCGCTCCCCTTCCCACTGATTCATACAAATCACGGCGGCACCCACGCCCACCTTCCTCAGGGACGGACGGAGGATGGCGGCATCATCTTCAATATTTCCACTAAGGTCGGTGAAAAGATGCAGGTATCCTACGGCGCCCCGGAGACTATGATGGAAGAAACAAGGACGCTGTGGGAGAAGCTCATCGACTTTGAGCCCGATGGCCTGCACGCCCTGAGCTGCATCGCCCGCTTCCTCTACCTGCAGCAAAATTTGAATGATGTCCTTCGCAACTACAGCGCCATCGCTCCCATCCATGGGGTCTACGGCCACGGAGAAATTTATCGCTCCGGCACGCGGCTCATCGGCGCCCACCTCACAGGCTGCATCACGGCCTTCCGAGAAGGAAATAAAAAAGGAAAGCCCCGCCCGTGCCTCCCGCCGGTACATCTCAGCTCGGAGCTGCAACATCTCCTGCAAATGGCCTCCTTCATTCGCACCGCCATGACCGAGCTAAATGCCACACAGGATGCTCTCCGCATCGCTGCCACCCACGACAGCCTCACGGGACTCCTAAACCGCAGGGCTCTAGAGAAGGAGCTCGCTCGCTGCATCGAATCGGCAAAGAATAAGGGCGGCCTGGTGTCGGCCATCATGATCGACCTGGACCAATTCAAAGAAATCAACGACACCTATGGCCACGAAGCAGGGGATCAGGCCATCATCTGCATGGCAGACATCATGAAGCGCAACACCCCGCCCGCCGGCGCCGCCTGCCGCTGGGGCGGCGATGAATTCGTGGTGCTGCTCCCGGGCGCTAATATGGCCGCCGCCGTAGACACAGCACTCTCCATGAAAAGGGATCTCACCTCTCAGGACACACTCTCCATGACCGCCAGCTTCGGCATCACCACCTCCCGCTTCAATGAATCCCGCCAAAGCTTCGCCAAACGCATAGACAACGCCCTCTATATTTCCAAAGGCCGAGGCAGAAATCGGATCACCACCATCGACCCCATGGGCGTCATTGAGTCAGTGATAGAAAGGTAGTCGGTAGTCGGTGGTCGGTTATCGGTTATATCAAAACCGCGGTGAAAACAGCATTGCGATGTTGTTTTCACCGCGGTTTTGATATACTTTTTTAAAAAGCCACCAATTCATTCACATCCGATCCCATCGTTTTCCTATAGGGGATGCAGATATGTACATAAAGCGTCATGTGGAGCAAACCATTTTGGATGCAGCGAAATCATTTCCCTGCATCATCATATACGGTCCCAGGCAGGTCGGAAAGTCTACCACCATCAGCATGCTCTTCGGCTCGCAAACCCCAATGGTCACGCTGGATGACATGGACGATCGCATATTGGCCACCGAAAATCCCAAGCTATTTTGGGAAAGATATGGATGGCCGGTCATCATAGATGAAATCCAAAAGGCCCCCAACTTGCTGGATGAAATCAAAATCCGTATCGACAAGCAGCGCCTCCTTTGGCTCAGAAACAATGAAGCGCCACAGCTGATGTACATCTTGACCAGTTCCAATCGATTTGAACTGCAAAAAGGTATCTCGGACTCCTTAGCCGGCCGGTGCAGGATTATAGAAATGCTGTCCTTATCCCAAAGAGAAAAGACGCAGATGAAAAATATTCCATTCACCTGCGACATGTCAGAATGGATTCGCCTGGAGAAAGAGGAGCAAAAGGCCTATCGCGAGAGAAGCGCCATTTTTTCAGACATATTCCAAGGCGGCATGCCTGATGTGTTCACCGGCACCTCCAAGCGAGACGTATATTTCAAAGCCTACGTAAATACCTATATCGAGAAGGATGTGCGGAAGCTGATTTCCAGTACCAGCGAAATACAATTCCGCAATTTCATCTACTTGCTCGCCCTACGGACTTCTCAAGAATTGAATTACGATGTGCTGGCCCGCGACATAGGCATCGATACCCGCACCTGCAAGAAATGGATTTCCATCCTGGAGACATCGGGCATCATCTACCGGCTACAACCATACATGGCCAATATTTCCAACCGGATCATCAAAGCACCGAAGCTATATTTCACCGACACCGGCTTGTGTGCCTATCTGTGCAAATGGCCCAATGCTGAAATGCTGGAAAACTGTGCCATGAGCGGTGCTTTTTTCGAAACCTACGTGGTCAGTGAATTGATTAAAAATTTCTACGCCCAAGGAAAATCGCCAAAAGGCTTTCTCTTTTATTATCGGGATACGGGCAAAAAGGAAATCGATTTGCTCTATGTGGATGAAAAAGGAATCCGCCCTATAGAAATCAAGAAGGGCATCGTGCCAAAAAAGCCGACAAAAAACTTTGGCGTACTGGAAAAATATCACCTTCCTATCCAAACCGGAATGGTGATCGACTCCTGCGATACCATACGCCCTATCAATGAAAGCAGCTTTTACCTTCCGGTCTATCTCATTTGATCGCTATAATGAAAAGTAGCATGGTAAAAAAGTCAAGTTTTCAATGGGAAGCACGTAAAAAATCCGAGAATAGATTCCTATTCTCGGATTTTGCATTTCATATATATTTTTTCCGCAAAGAAAGAATCACTCGCCTTCGATCATGTCTTCGCAGATCCCGTATTTCCGTAAAACGGAATCGATATCGATCTCCCCGGCGTAGTCAGCACTCTCGTCACTTGTGGCGTGCTTGATGAATTCTTTGATGAATTGGTCTCTTCCTTGGCGGCCGTAGATGTCCCGCATGCAGAGGGGCCGATGATTTTGCTTTAGCTCGTAGATTTCCTTGAGCTTTGGGATCCGACGCTTGCCGACCCAGCTGAAAATGGGGCCCAGGAATTCTTCGTCCAGTGCGATGGGCTGGTAGCCCATGGCTTCGATGGAAAGTGGAAGGTAGAGCCTGGAGAAATCCTCGCGATGAAGGTCGTGGAAGTGACCGTGGATATTGATGTCCGCCCGGTGGCCCCACCTTGGTTTGTGGGAAAAGAGGATTGTCATGCCGCCAAGCTTCATGACGGCAGAGTCACAGGCGAAGTCCCAGCCCATGTCCATATACTTTTCCAGCGACTTGTCGTCGTGATTGCCTCGCACCAGGATTTTCCGTCCCGGAAGCGAGAGGAGCCGCTTCATTCCCTCGGGCCGCCAGGCACAGTCGCCCAGATGGATCACGGTGTCTGTTTTCTTTACGACCTTGCGCCAATTCTCACAAATCAGCGCGGTAAAATTTGCCGGCCGCCCGCAGCGGCTGATCATGGCCTGATGGTTAAAGTGTGTATCGGTAATGACCCATAACATATTTTTCACCTCGTTATTTTAAAATTATAAATTTACACCTCCAGACGTTTCTGGACCGCCTCCCCAAAATCATGATGGAAATAACATGGCGATGTCGTTTTCACCGCGCTTCTCATTTTTAGGAAATTAGGGGGGCGTCATGCCGAACAAATAAGTATGGAAATATCAATAGATGCTTGCGCTATATTTTGGCATAAAAAAAGATCGGGCTCCTCAAGGAGTCCGATCTTTTTGAAGGTTTGTTTGCCGTAAATTATTTCAGTTCTACGGTTGCGCCAGCTTCTTCGAGCTTCTTCTTCATTTCTTCAGCTTCAGCTTTAGCTACGCCGGTCTTAACTTCTTTCGGAGCGCCGTCAACTACTGCTTTAGCGTCTTTCAGGCCCAGGCCGGTCAGTTCGCGAACGACTTTGATTACCTGGATCTTCTGAGCGCCAACGTCTTTGAGGATTACGTCGAATTCAGATTTTTCTTCTTCAGCTGCTGCTGCCGGAGCTGCTGCTGCTGCTACAGCTACAGGAGCTGCTGCGGATACGCCGAATTTTTCTTCGATTGCTTTTACGAGTTCGGACAGTTCGAGTACGGACATTTCGGCAATAGCGTTAAGGATTTCTTCGTTAGTCATTTTGTGTTCCTCCATGGAATATTTACGCGTAGTGATTACGCAGTTTCTTTCTGTTTACGCACTGCTTCGAGAGCATATGCGAGGTTCTGGATGTTGCCATTCAGAGCGCGTGCCAGACCGGTGATCGGTGCCAGCAGGGTTGCTGCGACCATGCCGAGCAGCTGTTCCTTGGATGGCAGGTCTGCCAGTGCCTGTACAGCTTTTGCGTCGATGACTTTGCCATCGAGTACGCCGGCTTTCACAACGATAGCTTCGCTCTTGGTTTCTTTCAGGAATTCTTTCAGAGCTGCTGCCGGAGCTACCGGATCGTCTTTGCAGGTTGCAAGACCATTCGGGCCAGCAAGCAGATCGTCGAGGCCGTCGAGACCGAGTTCGTCAGCTGCGATGCGGGTCAGTGTGTTTTTAATGACCTTGTATTCTACACCGTGGGCCAGGAATTTACGACGGAGAAGTGTCGCATTCTTTACGTCCAACTTGTTGAAGGATACGAGGACTACGCCCTGAGAAGAGAGTTTTTCTTTCATTTCAGCAACGATGGCTTCTTTTTCGGGACGGATCTTTACTTCATACTTTTCTTCGCTCATAGTACACCTCCTCTGCTAAGGGATTTTATTATTTATCACGTTAGCTAAAACGACCTCGCAAGTCTCGCGAGGTCGTGTACTGGCTTTTCCAGTACTCAGCCTCGGGAGGCGGGATTTCTCCCTTTAAAATTTCTTACCGCCGGTCTTAAGCTAAGTGTAAATAGGCTTTATTATGCTTTGGCAGCTACTACCTTGGTAAGGTCGAGGTGGATACCACGGCCCATGGTGGAGCTGATGGTGAGGCTCTTCATGTAGACGCCCTTAACGGTGGAAGGACGAGCTTTGAGGATGGTATTGTAGATAGCGAGCAGGTTCTGTTTCAGTTTATCTTCTTCAAAGGATACTTTTCCGATGATAACCTGTACGTTGCCGGCTTTATCTGTACGATACTGTACCTTGCCGCCTTTGATTTCGTTGACAGCTTTAGCTACATCCATGGTAACAGTGCCAACCTTCGGGTTTGGCATGAGGCCTTTCGGTCCGAGTACACGGCCGAGACGACCAACTACGGCCATCATGTCCGGTGTAGCTACTACGACGTCAAAGTCCATCCAGCCCTGCATGATCTTGTCGGCCAGTTCTTTTCCGCCTACGTAGTCAGCGCCTGCTGCTTTTGCTTCGTCTTCTTTGTGGTCTTTAGCAAATACCAGGACTTTCTTGGATTTGCCGGTGCCTGCTGGAAGAACGGTAGCGCCGCGGAGCTGCTGTTCTGCGTATTTCGGGTTGATGTTCAGGTTGAAAGCGACTTCTACAGTTTCATCGAACTTTGCAGAAGCTGCTTCTTTTACGAGCTTTACAGCTTCGTCGAGGTCATAGAGCTTATGACTGTCAACGATGGCTGCTGCTGCTTTCTGTTTCTTTGTCAGTTTTGCCATTGTTTCCTCCTATGTGGTCTTTGGGGTCTTACCCTGCCACGAACGGGTCAGTCTTAGTCTACAACTTCGATGCCCATAGAACGGGCTGTGCCTTCCACGAGACGCATTGCTGCTTCTACAGTGTTGGCATTCAGGTCTGGCATCTTTGTTTCAGCGATTTCCTTGACCTGAGCTTTGGTGACCTTGCCTACTTTCTTCTTGTTCGGTTCACCGGAAGCTGTTTCGATACCTGCAGCTTTCTTCAGAAGTACAGCTGCCGGCGGAGTTTTACAAATGAATGTAAAGCTTCTATCTTCAAAAACGGTGATTTCTACAGGGATGATCAGGCCTACCTGTTTAGCGGTACGATCGTTAAAGTCTTTAACGAAGGCCATGATGTTTACGCCTGCCTGGCCGAGGGCCGGGCCTACTGGCGGTGCTGGAGTAGCTTTACCAGCTGCAACCTGCAGTTTAACAACTTTAGTAATTTTCTTTGCCATAATGTTACACCTCCTTGTCCTTTGTGGAATGTGGTACTTACGGGCTGTAACGGGCCCTCCCACCGTGGGACAAGCCTAGTTCAAGACAGTCCCACAAATGTATTGATCAGGCAATCGGTTCGAAGGAGCCGACTTCCAGTTCAATGGTAGTGGTGGTTCCAAAGCTGCTGATGTCGGCCTTAATCTTGGTCTTGTCATCAGCGACTTCGATGACGGCAGCGGTGCGATCTTCGAATACGCCTTTGGTAATTCGTACGCGGTCGCCGACTTTGACATCGGTGGCTACCGGTTTTTCTTTCTTCATGCCGTGAATGATGCGGTCCGCTTCTTCATCAGAAAGGGGAATCGGCTTGGTGGTGGTCCCTACAAATCCGGTGACGCCGGGGGTATTTCTGACGACGTACCAGCTTCGATCATTGACTTCCATCTTGATCAAAAGGTAGCCGGGGAATACTTTGTGGGAAACCATTTTCTTCTTGCCGTCTTTTTCCTCTTCTTCGTCCTGCAGAGGGAGCAGAATTTCGAGGATTGTATCATCCATGCCCATGGAATGAACTTTACGGGTCAGTGTTTCTTTGACCTTATTTTCATATCCGGAGTAGGTATGGATTACATACCAGCGGATGTCCTTGGAGCCTTCGCTTGGTGCACCGATTTCTGTCGGCGCATTGACTACGCTCTCTTCCGCTTCAAATTTCTTGTTTTCAACTTCGATATCGGACATAGCTCTCCTCCTTTCAGCCTACCGCAGTGACTAATAACTTGGAGAGACCAGCGAATACGAAGTCTACGGCAACGATCAGGAAGGAGACGAGGAAGACTGCCACGATGGTAGCGATGGTGTAATTCAGAAGCTGGCTCTTGGTGGGCCAGATGACCTTCTTCATTTCCATCTTCGTTTCTTTGAAGAAACGGCTCCATGCGCTATTGGCTTCCTTGGTTTTTTCTGTTCTCGTTACTGCTGTATTACGCTTCGGCTTGGCCATGCTCGCACCCCAGTTCAATCATTCAGAAAAAATTATTTGGTTTCTTTATGAAGGGTGTGTTTATGGCACCATTTGCAGTATTTCATCAGTTCTACGCGTTCGGTAGTGGTCTTTTTGTTTTTGTTCGTACGATAATTGCGGCGCTTGCATTCTGTGCATGCAAGAGTAATTCCTTCACGCATTATTTACACCTCACTCAATCTTTCTTCGGCCGACGGCCAATTAACATGCCTAATCAGTATACCACAAGCACAGCGGTACATGCAAGTGGTCATTGCATTTAAAAAAGCCGGGCCATCCCAGCGAAATCATTTTAGCATAAGGGAAGGGGTTGTGCAAGTGATTTTTTCAAGTTGTTAGTAGTCGGTGGTCGGTAGTCGGTAGTCGGTGGTCGGCGGTTAGTAATCAGTGGTCAGTGATCAGTAATCAGTACGTGCTTCCTGATAACGAAAGGTAGAGCATCACCCTTTTGCTAGAAAGGATAGTGTTCTACCTCTCGCTATCGGTAAGTACGTACTGATTACTGATCACTGACCACTGACTACTAGCCACCGACTACCGACTACTAATATTTTACAATCCCTTTATCGGAATTTCACATTCCTTTTCTACAATGGAGGAAAGGAGGATGCCTATGGACATTGTTTTAAACCATATTTCTAAATCTTTTAACGGCAAATCGATCATTCAGGACTTTTCGCTTTCCATCGAGAGCGGCACCTTTACCACCTTCCTGGGACCATCAGGCTGCGGGAAGACGACGCTGCTCCGCATGATCGCCGGGCTGGAGACGCCGGATGATGGAGAAATTTATTTGGGTGACCGCTGCGTCTTCTCCAAGGAAAAAGGAATTTTCGTCCCGCCGGAGAAGCGAGGACTGGGATTTGTATTTCAAGACTTTGCTCTCTGACCGCACATGACAGTCTTCGAAAATGCCGCCTTTGGCCTCCGCGCTACGGGAGACACAGAGCATCTGAAGGAGCGGGTGGAGCAGGCGCTCTCGCAGGTAGAGCTTTCAGAATTTGCGTCCCGTTATCCTCACGAGCTATCGGGTGGCCAGCAGCAGCGGGTGTCCTTCGCGAGGGCCCTGGCCTATGGCAAGAACGTGATCCTTTTCGATGAGCCCCTCTCCGCTTTGGACGCGCGGCTCCGCGTAGAAATGCGTGAGGAAATACGAAATTTGGTGACGAAGCTTCACGCGACGGCGGTCTTCGTGACCCACGACCAGATGGAGGCCATGGAAATGAGCGATCGCATCGCCGTCCTCTCCAAAGGACAGGTAGAGCAGTACGACCGACCGGAAACGATTTACAGCCGCCCGGCCACCGCCTTCGCCGCGAAATTCATCGGCCTATCCAACTGGCTCGACAGCCATCACCTCTTCCGCCCCGAGAAGGCGCGCCTGGAGGCGAAGCCCGGCGATACCTCCTATACCGCCTCGGTGGTGTCCAGCAAATTTCAAGGAGAAAATTACCGCATCCGCCTGCGTCAGCAGGACAAGGACTGGACCCTCCTATCCCCTGCGCCCCTTACACCGGGAAAAGAAATCCAGGTCTACGTGGGACCGGAAGCGATTATAAATGTGTAAATTAGCGGCCATTTGCCGCTATAGATTTTGTAATCAGTAATTAGTAGTCAGTAATCAGTACGCGAGTACCTACTCTCCCAATCCTATGCAAGCCTTTATTGCAGGATTCTTCGCCGCTTTATGTCTCACAATCACCAAAAGCGCCTGATCACCGATTACTGACTATTAACCTAAGATTTTCAGAATGGAGACCTATCATGAAATTCAACAAAAAGAAGCTCATCCTTTCCGGCCTGGCTTGCGCCATGGCATTGTCCCTCGCCGCTTGCGGGACGAAGACGGAGGCGCCGAAGGCGGCATCCTCTGCCGCACCGGCTGCCGCTTCGGGGAAGGTGACGGTGTACATGCCATCCCCTGCGGGCCTTTCGAACAAAATCGCCAAGGGCTTTGAAGCGAAGACCAGCATCAAGGTAGAGCAGTTCCAGGGAACCACGGGCGAAATCCTGGCACGCTTAGAAGCAGAGAAGGCGAATCCCGTGGCCGATGTGGTGATCCTGGCCTCCTGGTCCGATGGTCTTTCCATGAAGAAGGCCGGAAATCTGGCCACCTACCAGCCCCAGGGCGCAGACAAATTGGAGAAAACCTTCAAGGACAATGAAAACACCCTCTTCGGCTACAGTGCTTCTGCAGTAGGCGTCATTTACAATAAAAATGTAATCCCTGAGCTTTCCGCCGACTGGAGCGAGCTGTCGGATCCGAAGTACCAGGGCATGCTGGCCATCCCGGATCCGGAAAAATCCGGTGCCTGCAAGGATTTCCTGGCGGGCTTCGTTTCTAAAAATGGCTGGGACGCCCTGGAAGGCATGGCCAAGAATGGCATGAAGGTGCCCGGCGCGAACAAAGCCGCTCTGGAAGCGGTCACCACCGGCGAGGTAGGGATCCTGGTGGCCGGCGTGGACTACAATGCCTACGCCTCCATCAAGAAGGGCGAACCTCTCGCCATCTACTATCCGAAGAGCGGTACCATCGTGAATCCCCGCCCGGCCATGATCATGAAGACCGCGCCTGACAAGGAAAACGCCCAGAAATTCATGGACTACCTCCTGTCTGACGAAGTGCAGAAGATGGTAGCCGATGCAAACCTTCTCCCGGGCCGAAGCGATGTGAAGGCGAAGAATACCCAGCTCGCCGACATCCCGCAGATCCCCGCCAACTGGGACAAGATGATGGCCATCGCCTCCGACACCGCAGCCAAGCTGAATGCCCTCTGCAAATAAGGAGCAGCCATGAAAAAAAGACTCGGTTTCCTCCTCATAGGACTCCTTCTTCTTTTCCTGGTGCTCTCCCCGCTACTTACGATTTTCATCAAGGCGGTCATCATCGATGATCACCTTGATTTTTCGTATGCCTGGGAAGCGCTGTCCGAAGAAGGAAATCTATCCATGATCCTCCATTCCCTGGTCCTGGGATTCTGGGTGGTGGTGGGCTCCACGGTCATCGCCATGCCGCTGGCCTATCTTTTTGCCCGCACTGAATTTGCGGAGAAGAAATATTTCGACGTGCTCTTCCTTCTCCCCTTCATGACGCCGCCCTACATCGCCTCCATGGGCTGGATCCTCTTCATGCAAAAGCGCGGCCTCTTCGCCCAGCTCTTTCCCACCTTTGAAAACGGCGTCACGCCCTTCTTCACCCTGGGCGGCCTGGTGCTGGTCATGAGCCTTCACCTCTTCCCCTTCATGATGACTCTCATGCGAAATGCCATGACCAATATCCCTTCGAGCCTGGAGGAAGCGGCCTCCGTCATGGGCGCAGGATTTTGGAAACGGCTACGGAAAATTTTCCTTCCCCTTCTTCTGGGAAATTATGCCATCGGCGCCCTCCTCATCTTCGTGAAGGCCCTCTCGGAGTACGGCACCCCTTACACCTTGGGCCGGCGCATCGGCTTTGATGTCTTCACCACATCCATCCATCGCTACGCTGCGGTGGCGCCTATTTCCTTCGGGAAAGCCGCCGTCCTCGCCTCGGTGCTCATCACCATCTGCCTCGCCTTCTGGATGATTCAAAATGCCATCACCGCCAAAGCGAGCTACTCTCTGGTAGGCGGCAAAGGGAAACGGATGACCCTCACCGCCCTCTCACCGGTAGCGAAGGTGATTTCCTGGATCTATATTTCCTTCATTCTCCTTCTCTCCATCGGCATTCCCTACTTCTCCATCATCTCCACCTCCCTCATCAAGCTTCGTGGCTTTGGTCTCGCAGCGGGAAACTTCACCTTCGCCCACTACGCTGAGCTTTTTGCAGAAACAGAAAACGATGCGCTGGCAGCCATTGGAAATAGCTTCTTTCTGGGTGTCACCGCCGCTACCATCTGCGCCATCCTGGGCACCGCCATCGTCCTTGCCGTCCGCGCCAATGGAAAGCCGGGAAAGCTTCTCGAAGCGTCGAGCCTGCTCCCGGAAATGCTGCCGGGCATCGTGGTGGTCATCGGCATCATGCTCTTCTGGAATGATATTTATGAAATCCTTCCGCTCTACAATACCATGGCCATCCTGGTCATCACCTATGTGATCCTCTTCCTTCCCTACACGGTGCAATACGTCACCTCCGCCTTCACCCAAATGAGCCAAAGCCTCACGGAAGCGGGAGAAGTCTTCGGCGGCAGCAGCTGGTACATCTTCCGCCGCATCACCATGCCTCTCATCCTGAAGGGCATCGCCGCCGGCTGGATGATGACCTTCATCATTTCCCTGCGCGAGCTCGTCGCCCCGAGCCTCATCTCCCCGCCCAATACCCTCGTGATCTCCACCTACATCATGCGAGAATTTGAGCAAGGCAGCGTGTCCCTGGGCATGTCCATGGCCGTCCTCTGCACCGCCATCACCGTGGTGTCGCTTTTGGTGGTGAAGAAGAAATTTCACTTATAAATTAGTAGTCGGTAGTCGGTAGTCGGTAGTCGGTAGTCGGTGGTCGGTAGTCGGTAGTCGGTGGTCGGTGGTCGGTGGTCGGTGGTCGGTGGTCGGTACGTGTTTGGCTGCTTAGGCAAACACGTCCGAATACTCTTCGCTGAAAGGCGTGCCCCCTGACTACCGATTACCGACTACCGACTACCAAAATAAAAAAGCTGCGAGATTGAAAAGATCTCACAGCTTTTTTATTTCCTGTTTCTAAGAAATTAGAACTTATAGTTCAGAGAAACGTTCCAAGCGGTATCGTCGTACTTGCTTTCGTTAGCTTTGCTGTAGCCGCTGATATCGAAAGCCAGCTCGCCGCGGAGGTATACGTTCTTCTGCAGGGTCACCTGAGCGACAGCGTTCCAGAATTTCATGTTGTCACCCTTTTCCAGGAAGTCGATGACCTGGTAGGTGCAGCCGCCGAAGTAAGCATCCTTGCCCACCTTGTTGTAAGCCACGTCGAGAGTGAAGGAGCCCGGTTTCTTCAGGTCCAGCTTGCCGTAGCCAATGCCGGCCTGCCAAACCTTGTTGTTCTTGTCAGCATTGGATTTCCAGTATTCGCCGAATACGCGGAAGTCGGAGGTCGGGACAGTGAGCTGTACGCCCCAGGTGTTATCGAATCCGATGGTTGCTTTCGCATCGCTGCCCTGGAAGCCGATGTAAGCGGCGCCGAGCTTGGCAGCGCCGAAGTCGTAATCAGCCTGTGCGAAGAGAGCATCGTGGGCTTTTACTTCCGGGTGCTTTACAGTATTGGCATCGGTGTAAGCCGCTTTGCCAACCACCGCATCATCGCCTACATTGAACTGGCCAAAGCCGACTTTCGCATCGAACTTGCCATTGTTGTAAGCCACCTGCGCGCCGTCGTACATCTCATCGTACACGATACCGCCCAGGAACGCTACCGGCTGACGGCCGAGGGTGACAGACCAATCCTTGCTAAGCTTGTGAGTCACATAGATGCGGTCAGCGCTGGTGGTGGAGTCCTTGCCATCT